>CAZEPA010000007.1:0-16154 GCA_964513955.1 uncultured Anaerolineae bacterium
AGAAACCGCAGCAACGCTTGTCAAGCCGACCCGCATCGGCTGCACTGAGTCGCCGCAGGGCGACTTCGTAACGGTTGCTGCGACCGTTCGACTGAGCTCACGCCGAAGCCTCGGTCGCCGGATTGCTTCCCCACCGCCCCAGCCGGCGGGGAAGGGGCACGCCCCTTCCCCGCACCCTTTCCCCTCGGTTTGTCCTCTTGCCGCTGTGGTCATCAGCCTGTTGGCCGCACCGCAGCGCTGTCGTTGGCCCATGGTTCCCCGTCGGGTAGAACTCAGGAGTCAGAAACCAGAATTCAGAAACCAGAAGCCGCCAGGGAGACAACCACCCGAAACCCGATATTATTGTTGAAGTCGCCGGGATCGTCCCCGTAACGAAAGGCGCAGCGCACGTACCTTCGATAACTGTTCCAGGAACCGCCCCGCACCACGGGAGACCGGTTGTTCTGGCTCCACGGCGAACACGTCCATTCCCACACATTGCCGCTCATGTCCCACACACCCGCCGGACTGACACCCTGCGCATAGGTGCAGACGGCGGTTGTCCTACGGGGTCCATCTTCGAAGGTATTCGCCCGAAACGGCTCGAACGCATCGCCCCAAGGGTACTCGCGTCCATCCACGCCGCGCGCCGCGCGCTCCCATTCTTGCTCCGTCGGCAGGCGCACCGCGTAGCCGGTCGGCTTGGCCGCGGTTTGGCCGCCTGCCAACGGGATCACGGCCAGCCGCGCGTTCAGCCACGCCGTGTAAGCCTCCGCTTCGAACCAACTCACGGCCACGACGGGGAAAATCGGGTTGTTCCAGTCAAGATCATCCCAATAACCCGGCTGCGTTCGTTTTGACTCCTGTTGCCACGCCCACCCGTCGGGACTCCACCAATCACGCTGCGCGTATCCTTTGTCATCCACAAAGCGCCGGTACTGGCCGTTGGTCACCGGGTACTGCGCGATCCAGAACGGCTGCGCGAGGCGCACCCGGTCAGGTCGCTCGCCGTACAGAAACTCGTCCGCGGGCACCGGCACAAACACGTCCAGGTCCTCCGGCTGCCAGCCCAGGCGCCCCAGCACCCACCCGGCCTGCCGGCGCAGCCGCGGCGCCACCGCTGCCGCCTGCATGGTCGGCGCCAGCGCGGCCATCACCCTGGCCTGGCTGGCGGCGGGCGCGCCGCCGTCGCGTACGTCCAACACAGCTTCCCCCGCCAGCACCACGGCCGCGCCCGGCGCGCCCGGCTGCTGCGCGACCAATTGCTCCAGCACCTCGCCAGCCACGCGCGGCAGGCGCTGGATGATGCCGACATAACCGACCGTCAACAGGGTCACTTCACGCCAGGCCGGATCGCCCACGTGCGGCGCCAGCGCCGCGTAGATCGCCTCGCTCTTGCCCTGGCCCAGCTCGCCAATGCCGGCCGCAGCCAGGTATTCCTGGAAGGTCAGATGAATGAAACCAAAATCGCCCAGGCCCCGTTCCAGGAGTAGGCCGGCGTGTTCGCGCACGTCCACCAGGAACGACGTCGCCGCGGCGGCCGGGTCGGCCGCGCCCAATCTCTGAAAGATCTGCTCCAACCGGCGCTGCAAATCCTGGCGCTTGACCACGCCCAGGCCCGCGTCCACCTGCTGCATCCACAGCGCGACTTCGGCCAGGATCGGCACGGTCCGCCGCACGTCCAGGTCCGGTGTGGACGTGCGCCACAGGCCGCGCGCGCGGTTCCAACTGGAAAGCAGGGTCTCGATGTAGCGATCGTACAGCTCAACGCGGCGCTCGGGCAGAGAGACGCCCTGCCGTTTCATCAACGCCAGGATCGTCAGCAGCAGCGGGTTGGCCGCCAGGCGGCGCACGCCCTCGTTGTGCTGCACCGCGGCCAGCAGTTCTGTGCGTTCGCGTTCGGCATCGCGCCGCGCAAAGGTGGTGTCGCCCTGCGCCAGCGCCTCCAGGGTACGGGTCCAGCGCGTGACAAAATCCTCGATGTCGTGATCGTTGAAGTCCTCCAGCGTACATTCGCCCAGGCCGGGCGCGACCGGGCGCATGGTGCGATAGCCAATGATGCGGCTGGTGAGGATGAACTTGTTGCCCTGGCGGCGGTGCAGGTTGTAGAAGTGGGTCACCTGGTCCACCACGGTCTTGCGTAGATTCTGGTTCTTGACCTCGTCCAGGCCGTCAAGCAGCACCAGCGCGGTTCCCTGACGCAGCGCCGCCGCCAACAGCTCGGCCACGGGCAGGTCCGCGCCGACCGCGTGGTAATAGCTGGCGACGAAGTCGTCGAGGCGCACGTCGTGGGTTTGCAGCTCGTTGGCATAGGCCGAAAGCGGCGCCAGAATCGGCAGCCGGCCGCCCAGCCCCAGGCTCTCGCCCTGGCCCAGGGCCAGGTGCAGCGCCAGGTACTTGAGGAATGTGGTCTTGCCCGCGCCGGGATCGCCCAGGATCACCAGGCCGTCGAAGCGCTGCACCAGCTCCAGGACAGGCCGCGGGTCGCCCAAGAGACCGGTGAGGGCTTTCTGCTCGGCGGCGTCGTGCTCACGGCCGGCCAGGCGCAGACTGCGCTGCGGCGTATCGCCGGGCGGCAGTTCGGGCCGCGCAGTCAGAGGAACGTACAGGTCGAGCAGCGGCAGCTGCAGCGCGGTGCGGTCCGACACGCCCATGCCCTGCAGCTTGAGAAAGCGGTGTTCGTCGAGGATGAAGGTCAGGTAGGACTGGGCGGCCTGGCCCAGGTCTTGCCTGCCGCTGGCGCGGCCCAGGTTTTGAGCCAGGGCCGTGGCCGTCACCGTCACGGACTGCGCGTGGATCACCGTCTGCGCCTGCCCCACGTACTGAGCGCCAGCGCCGGTCTGTTTGACTTGATCGCGGCCCACGAAGTCGCCGCCGCCGGTGTGGACCGACCCAAAGATGACGGGGCCTTCGACGGTATCAATGGTCGTGTTGCCTTCGACCTTGTCAACGGCCGTGGCGGCGTGGTTGGTCTGCGTGGGCGGCGACGCGGACGCGCCAACCTCCGGGTGGGTCGCGGCCACGCGGGCGCGGCGGTCCAGCGTGAAGCTGATCGCAGCCGCCACGGCCGTCGCGGCCCACAGCGCGAGCTGCAGCAGGGCTTCCAGGCCCTGGATCACGTCGCTGTGCGCGCCAGTGAAGGTCAGCAGAGGCGGCAGCCAGGCGTTGGCGCTCAAGGCCAGCAGCGCCAACAGCGCGGTGAGTGAAAGGAGGAGGATGAGACGCGTTCGCATCGATGAGTCCTGCACGAGACTTTGATCCCTCACATTTCCTGGCAACCCCGCCGACCCGGCAGGGTCAACAACGGAGCGATGCCCCAGTCCGCCGCAGGGCGGACTTCGTAAGGTTGCAGCGACTTGAGTCGCCCGCTCCACCCACAGTCCGAGATACACCCCATTTCCCCCGCGCCGTGCGTTGGCACGCAGGACGCAGGGGAAGGGCGGGCGCATGCCCCGCGGGTCACTATTGGGCCGGCCACGCCAAAGGGCCATGGACGCGACCGGGGACAGACCGGGCTGGCTTGTGTGTTTGGTGGCGCCGGTCGAGACTCCGTGAAGCCTCGGCTTTGCTGGCCATGTGCACAGGCTATGGAGACAACCACCCGAAACCCGATATTATTGTTGAAGTCGCCGGGATCGTTCCTGTCACGATAGGCGCAGCGCACGTTCCTTCGATTATTGTTCCAGGAACCGCCCCGCACCACGGGTAGTTGCGGTCTATCCCCAAGCACGCAGCCTCACGACTGCGTTAGCTCCGATTCTTTTTTCAGCCAACCGCCGAGCAGACGGCCGACTTCAGATAGGAGTCGTGCGCCGTGGGCATACTGCCCCAGGCTCATCAACTCCAGATCGCGGCACAGGCGCAGGTAAAGGCGCAGCTTGGCCAGCGTGACATCGGCGCGCCGCAAAAACGGCTGCGGCTGCGCGCTGAGGGCGGCCTCCAGCAGCTGCTCCTGTAACAGCAGCGCAGTGCGCTGCAGGGCGGACGCCAGCACAAAGCGATGCGGTCGCGGGAACTTGATTGTAAGCGGAATGAGCCAGCGCACCAAATCGTAGGTGCGCGTAAAAGCAGGCGATTCTTTCACATTAACCTCGCGATCTTCGGCTCAACAAGGCCCGGCGCAAGCCCCAGGTGTTGCCATGCTGTGCATGCGCCACCCAACCCTGCACACGCGGGCGCACAGCGGCCAGGAGCAGGTCGCCCCGCGCGGCTTTCCGCCGCCATCCTCGCAGCCGGCGTGCAAAAGCCACGCCGTTGCGCCGCTTCAGTCGGCGGTGCGTGGGATACACGCGAAAACCGAGGAAGGGGATGCCGGCGGTCACCGGATAAACCGTGCTGCTGCGTTCGTGCAGGGTCAAGCGCAACTGGTTCAGGCAGGAGACCACGGCCGCTTTCCAGGCCCACAATTGGCGCTTGTGGTCGGCAAAGAACAAGAAATCATCCACGTAGCGCACATAGGCTGGACAGCGCAGGTCGCGTTTGACGAACTGGTCCAGCTCGTTCAGATAGACGTTGGCCCAAAACTGGCTGGTCAGGTTGCCGATGGGCAGACCGCGCGGGCGATTGGCGGCGAACAAATCGTCGCCGTCGAAACAGACAAAGGTATACTCATGCGCCAACAAGCCCTGGCCGCCATCCAGGATCTGGCCGATCAGCCAGCGGACGCCGGGATCGGCGATCTTGCGTTCGAGCACGGCGCGCAGGATGGCCAGGTCAATGCTGGGGAAAAATTGTTCGATGTCGCACTGCAAGACATAGGGATAGCGCCGCGCCAGCGCCTGCGCCCGGTCCAGGGCCGCGTGCGTGCCCTTGCCCACGCGGTTGGCGTAGGAATCGCCGATGAAGGTGCGTTCGAAGAGCGGCTCGATGATGCGGCACAGCGCATGGTGCACCACGCGGTCGCGGAACGGCGCGGCCGACACCAGGCGGTGCTTGGGGTCGTGGATGTAAAACGACGTATACGCGCCCGGCCGATAGGTTTGCGCGGCCAGCTCCTCGTGCAGGCGCAGCAGGTTTTCCTCCAGATCGAAATCGAAGGATGCCACCGCGGCCTGTCCACGCTTGCCGCGCGCGGCCTGGCGGTAGGCCAGGTAGAGATTTTCGAACGAACTCACGTCTGCATAAAGATGGTCGTACGCTTTGGCCATGGCCTTTCATGTCCTTTGGCGGGCGATTAGAAACCGCAACCACCGGCGCCAAGCCGACCTGCGTCGGCTGCACTGAGTCGCCGCAGGGCGACTTCGCAACCGTTGCTGCGACCGTTCGACTGAGCTCACGCCGAAGCCTCGGTCGCCGGATGACTTCCCCACCGCCCCAGCCGGCGGGGAAGGGGCACGCCCCTTCCCCGCACCCTTTCCCCTCGGTTTGTCCTCTTGCCGCTGTGGTCATCAGCCTGTTGGCCGCACCACAACGCGGTCGTTGGCCCATGGTTCCCCGTCGGGTGCAACTCAGGAGTCAGAAACCAGAAATCAGAAATCAGAAACCGCCAGGGAGACAACCACCCGAAACCCGAAAATATAGAAGACGCCGGGATCGAACCTGACACGAAAGGCGCAGCGCACGATCCTTCGATTACTGAACCAGGAACCGCCCCGCACCACGGGCAACCCGTCGGCTTCTGGATCCTCGCGCTCATCGCGCCGATAGGGGTAAGACCGGTAGCGCGTCGTCGTCCACTCCCAGACGTTGCCGCTCAAATCGTAAATGCCCGCCGGCGTCGCACCCTCGGGAAATGCGCCCACCGGGCTGGTACGCAGCAGGTGTTCCTCCCAGGTGTTGGCGCGGCCCGCCTGCCAGCGCCCGCCCCAGGGATAAACCCGACCGTGCGTGCCGCGCGCCGCGCGTTCCCATTCCGCCTCGCTGGGCAGGCACACCTCGTACCCCGGCGGCAGGGTGTCGGCGGGCAGCAGCCCGGCCGCCTGCGCCGCGCGCAGCCGGTTATCCAGCCAGGCCGCATACGCGCTGGCTTCGAACCAGTTCACACCCACGACGGGGGATGACAGCGCCGCCAGGCGTTCATCGTCCCAGTAAGCCGGCCGATCGTTGGGACGATTCCCATACTGTTCGGCGAAAAACGCGCGCACCTCCGCTTCCGGCATCTGCAGCAGCTGCTGCCAGGCCGCAACCGTACGTCGGTTCCAACCGGCGCGGCGCAGGCGCTGCAGCTCGCCGGGATTGTCGTGCAGCGCCTGCCAGGTTTCCATCAAGCCGCGCACGGCCGCGCTCTCCGTCTCTTCCCCGGCCAGCCACGCGCGCGCGGCCGCCGTGCGCCAATACGCGGGGTTGCGGTAGCCTCCCGCCTCGATGAAGCAGGCATATTCCGCGTTCGTCACCGGGAACTGGCCGATCCAGAAGCGCGGCAGCGCCAGGCGGTGGCGCGGCCGCTCGTCCGCGGCCTGAATGCCCTGGCGGGCCAGACGCCAAACCGTGAACCAGTCCGACCCCATCCAGCCTACGCCGGCCGGCGCCGCCACCAGGGGCGGCACGCGCACGCACGCGCCGTCCACGACAAGCTCCTGCCAGCGCGGGTCGCCCAGGCGCCCCATCACATCGCCTGCGGCGACGCGCGCGCGCAGGTGCACCGCGCGGTCGCCCAGGTCGGCCAGCAG
The DNA here is from genome assembly GCA_964513955.1 of uncultured Anaerolineae bacterium. Lineage (GTDB taxonomy): Bacteria > Chloroflexota > Anaerolineae > SSC4 > Amarolineaceae > Amarolinea. The sequence goes on from CAZEPA010000007.1 coordinate 6,588, forward strand.
GCGCTGCTGCACCGCGGCGACTGTCGCGGTCAAGCCGCGCAGGTTGTTCTCCAGCAGGCAGCGGCCCGCCAGCACCGGGTTGACGGCCTGCACGGCCGTCAGCAGCCGCGTGGGGTCGCGCAGCAGGCCGGCCGCCATGATCGTCGGCTCTTCCCAGCCGGTGGTGGGGGGCGGCGGCAGCGGCTCGTTGTCGCCCAACGGGCCGGGATCGGGCATCTCACGCGCCAGGCGCGGGGCCTGCCAGCGTGCGGCCAGGTCTTCCCCCGCGTCCAGGCGTGCCGCCAGGGCCTGGCCGGCAAAATACTCCTGCAGTTGATGGTGGTAGAAGCGCAGCACCTCTTCCTCAGCCTCGGCCGGCCGCTCCTGGTCGAGCAGGGTCGCGGCCAGGCCCAGGGTGACGACCTGCGCGGGCGCCAGCGTCACCGGGCCATCCTCGCCCGGCGCCTGCGTGGGAATGTGGGTCAGGAAGCGGCTGCGCGGCAGGCGCGTGCCTTCGCCCAGGGGCTGCAGCGCCTCGGCCAGGGTCGCCAGCGCGTGACGCAGGGCTTTCTGGCCCGGCCAGGCGGCGTGGCGGCGCTGCGCTTCGCGGCCCAGCAGCGTGTTCACAAAGCCATCGAACAACTGGCCGCGGTTCGCAGGCCAGGCCTGCCCCTGGTCAACCAGGTAGGCCAGCATCTCCAGGTAGTAGGGGTTGCGCACCAGCGCCAACAGCGGGCTGTCGGCCAGGTGCTGCCAGGCCTGGCCGGCCAGGTTGGCTGGCAGGTAATTGGCCAGAAACTGCTGCACGCGGTCGTCGGCCAGCGGCGCGATTTCGACTTCGGGGATGCCCAATTTCTCGGTGTAATCGCGGCTGCGGCAGGTGATCACGATGCGGTTGCCGGGCCAATCGGCAATGAACTGGCGCCAGGCGGCCACGCGCCGCGCATAGTCGCGTTCGTCGCTGAACGGCATTTCATTGAGCGCGTCGAGCAAGAGGAGCACGCCGCCCCCACGCAGCCGGCCAGCCAGGTCTTGAGCGCCCAGGGCCTGCGTCCAGCGTGCATGCACGAACGCGTAGGGCGACGGATAGTCGCGATACTCGGCCAGCGGCGCGTACAGCGGCAGCCAGCGCCCCGCGTCGGAAGCGGCATCGAGCGCCAGTTTGTAGAGCACCGTGGTCTTACCCGCGCCGGGCGCGCCGGTCAGCGCAATCGCAGGATGCTCCTGCAGCGCCAGCGTGACATCGGGCAGGGGCACGCGGCGAATCTGGCGGTTGGCGCCGTCTCCGCGCACCTCCAGGTAGGTGAATTCGGGCGGCACGTCGCTCCAGCCCGGCGGCCGTTCCACGGTCTGCAGATGGCCGGCCAGCGGCACAAATTGGGTCAGCCAGCGGCCATAGCGCGGGTTGACGCGCAGCGCCACCCGATAGGCCGCTTCTTCGGATTGGCGTGCGGCCACGGGCAGCAGGTCGGTCGCCGCTTGGGCGGACAAGCGCACGGACGCGCCGTCCGCGCCGGTCACGGTCAGCTGCGCCGCGCGCACGTCCGCGCGCAGATTCGTGCGGCCGTCGGCCAGCAGCTCGCGCAGCCGCGCCAGCGCCTGTTCGAGCTGGTCGCCGCTGTAACCGCTGAGAATGATGATCTGATCGCGGCCGATGAAGGTGCCGGTCGTGAGCGGGCCGTTCACGACCGAGCCTTCGACGTTGTGGATGGTGACATCAGACATGGGCGCTCCTGGCTGGCGTGGAGATAAGCAGGACATGGTTGCTTGGGGCGCATGATACCCGCGCAGCGCGCGCCTGTCAAACGTCACCAGGAATCTTCGCGCGGCTCAGGTTTTGCCACCCAGGCCCGTGGTGGATCAACCGCTCAGCGTGGTGATTTTATGTAATCTATCCTACCAGGGCGATGGGCAGCGTATGCCATAATTGCACAAGCCCTCCGTGTGCTTGTTCATCCTTCCCATCTACGTCATTGCTCCAGGTTCAAGGAGGACCACAAGTGAAGCCGTCATTACCACCCCCCCGCCGCGCAGGCATCATCTGCCTGCTGTTCCTGATAGCGCTGTCCTCCATGGCGAGCGCGCACGCGCAGCAAGCGACCACTCAGGCCTTGCCGCGCTCACCCCAAACCCCGCACGTCACGCGCACGGTCTGCCCGTCTGGCTGCGCGTACAGCGTGATTCAAACAGCCATCACGGCCTCCAGCGCCGGCGACACCGTGCGGGTCTTGGCCGGGACTTACCTTGAGAATATCACGCTCAAAGCGGGCGTGTCGGTCATCGGCAGCGGCGCAGGCGTCAGTATCATTGACGGTCGCAGCCTCAACGCCACCGTGCTGGCGACCACGAGCACGATCGGAAACAGCACGGTCGTCAGCGGTTTCACGATCCGCAACGGCTCAGCCACCGCGGGCGGCGGTGTGCGCCTGGACGGCGGCGCCTCCCCCACTCTTCGCGACAACACCATCGAGAACAATACGGCCACGACATTTTTTGGCGGCGGTGTATCGCTGTCAGGCGGATCGGTGGCGCGCCTCGAAAACAACCTGATTCGCAACAACCAGGTGACCGCGGCCAGCGGCGCGGGCGGCGGCGTCTTCATCCGCGAAAGCTCGAACGCGACCCTGGTTGGCAATCGCATCGAGGACAACACCGCGTTCAACGGCGCAGGGCTGTACGTGCAGAGCGCGGCGCCGCTGCTGCAAGGCAATCGCTTTGCCAACAATCGGGCGACCAATGCGGGCGGCGGCCTGGTGCTAACGCAGAGCAGTCACGCCACCGTGCAACGCAACGCAATCGAGTCCAACAGCAGCGGGTCCGATGGCGGCGGCGCGGTAGTGCAGAACGGCAGCAATGCCCTGGTGCAGTGGAATGTGCTGCGCAACAACACGGCCGCCAGTAACGGCACCTCTGGCGGCGTCAAGTTCTATGGCAGCGGCTCCCCCACCTTCGACAGCAACTGGCTGGAGGGCAATGAAGCCAAAGATGGCGGCGGCGCCTATCTGGAGTTGGGCAACAACGTCCTCTTCGCCAACAATGTGCTGCGATCCAATCGCGCGCGCAGCTATGGCGGTGGGCTAGTCGCGAACGGCGTTTCGGCCACGATGCGCAACAACCTCATCATCAATAATCAAGCCGCGCTAAACGGCGGCGGCGGCTATCTTCAAGCCGGCGCGCCCATTTTCAGCAACAACACGGTGGACAACAACGATGCGCAAGGGCCAGGCGAAGGTCTGGTAGTGCAGGGAGGTTCGACGGCGTCGGTGCGTGAGAACATCATCACCAACAATGCGACGGGCATCAACGTGCAGGGCGCCACCGTCATTCCTGTGGCTAACGATGTCTGGAACAACACGACGAACTATGTCAACTTGACTCCTGACGGCGCCAGCATCACCCAGAATCCGCTGTACACCGCGGGGGCGTTGGGTGATTTTTTCCTGGCGCAGACCGCCGCGGGTCAAAGCAGCACCAGTCCGGCCGTTGACCGCGGCGCGCGGACGGCCGTGGCCGCAGGCGTGGACACGCTGACGACGCGCACCGATAGTGTGCCGGACAGCGGCCAGGTGGATCTCGGTTTTCACTATCCGGCCGCGACCCCTGTACTGATGATGGAGCCGTCTGCCCTGGTCTTCCACGCTGACCGCGCCGGTGTGACGCTGCCCACGCGCTGGTTCATGCTGTTCAGCAGCAACGCCTTCCCCATCGCCTGGAGCGCCAGCGAGGCGGCCGCGTGGCTCAGTCTCTCCGCGAGTGCGGGCAGCGCGCCGTCCGTCATTGACGCCAGCGTCACCTCGGCGAGCCTGCCGGAGGGCGTCTATGACATCTGTGTGCTGCTTGCCGCCAACGCAGCGACCACTTGCCTGCCCGTGCGCCTGGAGATCAACCGCGCCTGCGATCTGCCCTCCGATCTGGATTGTGACGGCGCGCTGGCCGCTGGCGACTTGGTTCTGCTCGCCGGCCACTGGGGGGAAACGGCCGGCTCTGCGCGCTACGTGCCGCGCTTCGATCTGAACCTTGACGGCCAGATTTCGATCGCGGACTTCATGCGGGCAACGGCCAATTGGGCGGCTGCGCCATAAGAATTGACAGCCATTTCCGGCAAAGCTATAATCGTTCGTAGATTCTGGCACAAATCAGGACGCAGCAGAAAGGAACGAGGCCTGTGAAAGGAACGCTCTACATTACCGGGAAGAAGAAGCCGGTGGCCGATCTAACGTGCAACGTCTTCGAGTTTACGGACAACCATCAAGCGGAAGACCGCTTTCGCATTAACTACGAGTACGTCAAGCGCCACCAGAAGGTGCGCATTGAGTTGATCCGCGAAACGCCGCTGCGCCTGGAGCTGGAGGATGGCCGTAAGGCCGATGTGGCGGTGCAGTGGGAAAGCACTGCACCGAACGGCGGTCAGTTGGGCGTTTTTCGGGTCAAAGGCGATTTTACCCGCTGATGAGTAGGGTCACGTCTCCGGCGTGACGACGCTCTCTGCGGCTGAGCAGCCTTCTCTTGTGGGATCATACCTTAACGCAGGGACGCCAGGTCGCAAAGGCTTGCCGGCTTGAGTCGTCGGTCACGCCTCCGGCGTGACGACGCTCTCAGCCTCAGAGCTGGCTCCCCCGCGCCAGCGTCGTCCGGCCAGTAGGCCGAACCTATAAGTCCGGAGACAGGCCCCGCGCTTCCAGCCATGCCTTCAGCCAGGGCACAAGGCCCCAGGCCTGGCGGCTGAGCGCATCCACAGCCCACGCCTGCGTCAGCGCATCGCTGCGCAGGCGTTCGATAGCCGGGTCGGGCAGCGGCTCGCGACCCTGCACGGCATCGTCGAGCATTCCCATCGCCGCGTAGATGTTACTCAAGGCCGCCGCTATTTCCACCGGGCCGCGCAGTTCCACAGGATAATCGCCGCGCACCTCCTGCACGTGCTGCTGGGCGCGGCGCAGCGCAGCGCCCAGGGCCAACAGGTGGGCCGACTGCGCCTGCGCCAGGTAGCCGGCGACGCCCACGATCTGCCCGACCGTATCCCACACAAACTCCGCATCCATTTGCAGCGCCAACGCCAGGGCACGCGCCAACTGACCGCACGCGTCATCCACGCGCCCCAGCCGCAGCAGGATGAGGGCCCGGCTGCGGTAGGCCACCAACAGACCGGGCGCATCGCCGGCCTCCTGGAAGCGCGTACTGGCGGCCTCGTTCAAGGTCAACGCGGCGTCCAGGTTGCCTTGGTCTTCGGCGGCGCGGCTTTGCTGTCCCAGGCTGCGCGCCTGCGCAACCAGATCGGATGAGGCGTCCGACATCGAAGTCACGCCTGAATGCCTTGCGAGGAGGCGGCGCGGCCAGCCAGGTAGGCGCGGCTGTGGTTGACGTAGGCCTGAGCAATGCGGCGAATGAGGGCGGCTTGCTCAGGGCTAACCGGACGCGCCACTTTGGCGGGCAGGCCCAACACCAACGAATCGGGCGGGACGACCATGCCTTCAGGCACAAGCGCGCCTGCGCCGATCAGCGAGCCGCGGCCGATGACCGCGCCGCTGAGCACGGTGGCGCGGATGCCAATCAGCACATCGTCCTCCACCGTGCAGCCGTGCACGATGGCGCCGTGCCCCAGGCTGACCCGATCGCCCAGGCGCAGGGGCTTGTCGCTGTCCACGTGCAGGATGCAGCCGTCTTGAATGTTACACTGCGCGCCAATCGTGATCGTGTTGACGTCTCCGCGCAGCACGCAGCCGAACCAGACCGAAGACTCCGGCCCCAGCGTCACCTGGCCGGTGATGACGGCGCCCGGCGCGACGAAGACGGAACGATGAATCAATTCAGGATGGAAAAACGGATCGAGCATCAGGTACCTATTCAGGCAAATCAAGCTCTTCCACCAGCTCGCGCAAGAACAGTTCCGCATCGGTCACAATGCCCACCGCCTGGAAGGAGCCGCGGTCGGCCAGCTTCGTGACCGTGGCCGGGTTAATGTCCACGGCCACCACCTTGACATGGCTGGCGAGCAGGTTGCCGGTGGCAATCGAGTGCAGCATGGTGGCGAGCATGACGCACATATCCACGCCCTGCAGCGCGGCGCGCATCTGGCGCTGCGCCTCGCCCATGTCACCGATCACATCGGGCATCGGGCCGTCATCCCGCACAGAGCCAGCCAGAACCAGGTCAATGCCGCTGCGGTAAGCCTCGGCCATCAGGCCGCTGCGCAGAAAGCCGATCTCCACGGCGCGCTTGATCGAACCGACGCGGCGCATGGCGTTGATCGCGCGCATGTGGTGGCTGTGGCCGCCAGGCACGGGCAAGCCGTTGGTCAGGTTGATGCCCAGCGAGGTCCCGAAGAGCTGCGATTCGACATCGTGCACGGCGATGGCGTTGCCGCCAAAGAGCACCTGTACATAGCCGCTGCGAATCAGCCGTTCCATGTACGGCCCCGCCCCGCTGTGAATAATGGCCGGGCCGATCACGAAGCAGATGCGCTGGCCGGCTTCCCGCACCTGGCGCATGGTGCGGGCAATCTGCGCAATCGCCAGCTTGTTCGGCCGCTCCGAGGAGACTTCATTGCGCATGAAACTGAAGACTTCCTGCTCACGTTGGCGCTGCGGCGGCAGCACGCGGATGCCGCTGTGCCCCACGACCACCAAATCGCCCTGCTTGATCTCCGAAATCGGCACGTTGCGCGCCCGACCCTGGTCTGGCTCCACCACCACCACCAGGTCCATCTCCGTGCCTTCCACCGGTTGCCAACGGCCGCGCAGGCGCACCTCGGTCGGCAGATTGGTCGTGGAGTAGAAGGCGTCCGGCAGCGCGCCAGGCGCAGGCGCCGGCGCCACGGCTACATCGTCACTGTTGACCAATTGCGCGCCCAGTTCTTGCAGCGCGGTGATGATGTGATCCATCTGCTCCTGCGTGTCGGCAAACACCTTCATGCGCGCCAGGCTGATCGCGTGCTTGTGCGTGCCCACGTCCACCTCGAGCACGTCGAAGTTGCCGCCTGCGTCCATGATGACATCCATCACGCGCGGCAGAATCAGAGAGTCAATGATGTGCCCTTCGAGCTTGATCTCTTCGCTTAAACGGGATTGGGAATTCGCCACAGCTACCTCGTCATCCTCAGGTTAGTATCGTCAAACGCTCAACCGCCGCCGCAGGTCGTCCAGACCGATTGTGGGGACGCCCAGACTGGCCGCTTTGGCCGCCTTGCTGCCAGGATTTGATCCCAGCAGCAGGAAGCTCGTCTTCTTGCTGATCGCGTCGGTCACCTTGCCGCCGGCCGCTTCGATCAGGGCTTTGGCCTCCTCGCGACTCACGCCTTCTAACGTGCCGGTAATCACAAAGGTCAGGCCGATCAGCGGCTGCGGGCCGACCACTGCGGGCGCTTCCGCGGCCAGACGCACGCCCGCGGCGCGCAGGCGCTCGATCGTCCGTCGGTTTGGCGCATGGCTGAACCAATCCACGATGCTGCTCGCCAACACCGGCCCCACGCCGCCGATCTGGCTCAAGTCGTCCACGGTGGCCGCCAGCAGGGCCTCGATGCGGCTGAAATGGCCGGCGATGCTTTCTGCGCCCACCGCGCCGACGCCGCGAATACCCAACGCGTTGAGTAAACGGCTCAGGGGCCGCTCTTTCGACGCCTCGATCGCGCTCAGCAAGTTCGCGACCTTCTTTTCGCCAAAGCCTTCCAGCGCCAGCAGCTCGGCCTGACGTTCGTGCAGGTAATAAATGCCGGCCAGGTCCGTGATGAAGCCTAGTTGGACAAACAGCTCAGCCTGGCGAATGCCAAAGCCTTCAATGTCCATCGCGCCCCGCGACACGAAGTGCTCAATGCCGCGCACCAACTGCGCGGGACATGCGCTGTTGACGCAGTAATACGCCACCTCGCCGGCCGTGCGCTGAATCGGCTCCCCGCACACCGGGCATTGCTCCGGCATGGTCCATACACGCTCAGCGCCGTCGCGCAGCTCCGGCAGGCTGCGCAGCACCTGCGGAATGACCTCCCCCGCGCGCTTGACCGCCACACGGTCGCCGATGCGGATGTCCAGCTCCGCGATGTAGTCGGCGTTATGCAGCGTGGCGTTGCGCACGATCACGCCGCCGACCGCCACCGGTTCCAGCACGGCAAAGGGGTTGATCGAGCCGGTGCGGCCCACGTTGACCTGAATGTCGAGTACGCGCGTAATGACTTCGCGTGCCGGGTATTTGTAGGCCGTGGCCCAGCGCGGCTCCTTGCCCACAAAGCCCAGCTCTTCATACAACGCCACCTGGTTGATCTTGATGACCAGGCCGTCAGTTTCGTATGGCAGCGCCTGGCGTTGCTCTTCCCAGGCCGCCACGTAATCCACCACCCGGTCGAAGTCGTCAAAGAGGCGAATCTGCACGCCCAGGGGGATCACCGGAAAACCCAGGTCACGCAGGTAGGTCAACGCGTCCCACTGGGTTGGCGGCGCAGGCGCGCCTTCGAGCGCCACGACCTGATAGGCCCAGAGGCGCAGCGGACGCTGCGCGCTGATCGCGGAATCAAGCTGGCGCAGCGAGCCCGCGGCGAAGTTGCGCGGGTTGGCATAGGTGCGCGCTTCCTGCGCCGCGCTCAGTTCATTGAAACGCTGAAAATCGGCCACATTGACATAGGCTTCGCCGCGCACCACCAGGCGCGCCGGCGCGGGTAGATCGCCGGTCAGCGGAACAGTCAACGGCAGCCCGCGCAGGGTGCGCAGGTTGGCGGTGATATCCTCGCCTTCAAGGCCATCGCCGCGCGTGGCGCCGAGCACAAAGCGCCCATTTTCGTAATGCAGCACGACCGTCAAGCCGTCAATCTTCGGTTCGACTACATAGGTCAGCGTTTGCCCCACCTCTGGCGGCAGCAAGCGCAACGTGCGCTCGCGCCAGGCGCGCAGCTCGCCAGGGTTGAACGCGTTGCTCAGGCTGAGCATCGGCTGGGGGTGGCGCACCTTGACGAAACGGTCGGCCACCCAGCCCCCGACGCGCTGCGTAGGCGAGTCCGGCGTTTGCAGCTCGGGATAATCGGCCTCAAGGCGTCGCAATTCGTTGAGGAGCGCGTCATACTCCGCATCGCTAATCTGCGGCGCGTCCAGCACGTGGTAGAGGTAGCCGTGATAGTTGAGCGCCTGGCGTAGAGTGGCGGCGCGTTGCGTGAAATCTATCATGTTGGTCCGCTCAGTTGATCGGCTGCAGCCAGTTCTCAGCCGCCCAGCCGATCGTGCCATCGTCTTGGCGGAGGCGCCACCAGGTGAAGCCATCGGCGGTGGTCGGGTAGGGATCGGCGTAGCCGGATGGCGGCTCCATGACGGTCAGCTCCACGCCGTCGTGTAGCGTGGTCATGCGCTGGTTGTTCTGGCCGGGGCCAAAGCGCATGCTGATTCCCTCGGGGTCTGCGTTGATGATGCGTACACGCCCGCCCACCCGAATCTGGGCGCCTACGATCGGCGCGGGCGTCGCCGTCGCCGCCGTGCCGGTGATGGGCAGGCTGGCCGTGGGCGTCATGACAACGCCGGCCAGGACGGTCGGTGTGGGGGTGGCTTGGAAGACTTTGATTTGGGTGGCGGTGGGCGTGGCCGTTGGCTCGACGCGGCCGATGCCGCTGACGCCCCA
>CAZEPA010000007.1:16254-22170 GCA_964513955.1 uncultured Anaerolineae bacterium
GCGCCGTCGGCGCCGTCGGCGCCATCGTTTGCGACTGGTTCGTACCAATCGTCAGGCCCCACGGGCTTCGCATCGGGATCGAACGTTGGCATAACAAAATGCCTCCATTTCAGTCAGAATTGCCAGGCTCTGAAAGAGCATCTGGCTACCCTGGACAGCCAAGCGTGCTGGCTGCCAGTGTGCCGTCATTATACCAACGGACAGGATGCTTGACAAAGACATCCGCACGCATTTGTCAAAGGGGCGGCAAACTGCTAAAATTGTGAAGATTTGCATAAGAAAATGAAATCGTCAGACACAAACTAAACGCGAGACCACATAGAGGAGGATAGACGAGGTGATTCGTCGCAATACACAGACAGCCGCTTACTGGCGTGAGCCGTTCAAAATCAATCTCGATGATCTGGAGTACCTCGGCAGCTATCTTCTGGAGAAAGAAACACCACAGACCACCGAAAGCCTGACCCTGGCCTTGATTGAGTACCGCTGCCAACGCGAAGAGAGTAAGATACGGAATGAGTTGAGCAAGGGCACAATCTATCAACCCAGCAAGAGTTACGAGGTCGGTCAACAGGTGGTGTTTCCGGCGCTTGATTATACCGTCGGGACGATCACTGGGCTGCGCCAGGGAGAGAATCCCGAGCACGGTGATTTTCATGTCATCGAAGTGATGTTCGAGGGCGAGGCGCAGCGGCGTGAATTTGCTATCAACCTGAAAACTGCGCACCGACTCAACCGCACCGATGGCGACACGATCGAAACCGGCGAACGCTTGCAAACCCCGCGTGAACTCTACAGCCAATATGGCAGTCCTGTGCGCGCCGCGTTAGTGGAGCAGATGCGATCCTCCACGCAGCCGGTGTTTGTGCGCGATGGAGATTCATGGCTCACACGCGATGTCCTGGTCGAGGTGCACATCGGGCATCTCAACATCGCTGAGGCGCTGATCGAAGTGCAGGGCCGCCCTATCTCCACAACCGCGCTGATTGGCGAGATGAATCTGCCGGCTGAAGTGCCAGAGCACCTGCGTCGCTTTTCCACCAATGCCGTGCTGCGCCAGGACGAGCGATTCGATGACGTGGGCAGCGGGACCGAACCGGCCTGGTATCTGCGCCGCCTGGAGCCGCCTGAAGTGTGGGAGACGCCGGCCATCTTACGCTATGAGCCGGTCGCTTATGATCGCATGGTCTTGGGCGTGGAGATGCTGCAGCAAGAATGGGAGCTAGACGATGAGTGGTCAACCGGCAGTATCACCGTCGAGCCGTCTATGGTCGTGCCAACCATCACGCTCAACTTGATTTATCCCCACCTACGCTCTGGAACCCTGCCCTTGAGCAGCCGCGCACAAGGCTTCTTTCCCCGCGGTCTTGGTCGCAGCACCATGATCACGCTGATTGATGGGCGATGGGGCGCGCGCTTCCCTGCGTTCGTCTGCCATGAAGGACGCTACATCGCCGGCTTGAGCGGTTGGTTCGAACAGCATAAGCTGCCGGTGGGCGCGATCATTACGCTGGAGCGCACCCGCGAACCGCTGGAGTACGTGGTGGACTTCCGACCGCGGCGGATGCGTCGCGAGTGGTCACGCACGGCCGAAATCAAGGACAATGAGCTGGTGTTCGTGCTGCAAAAACAGGCTATCACGTGCGACTATGACGAGCACCTGACGGTGGCCGAGGTGAGCCTCGGCGCGCTCGATGGTTATCGCCAGCAAGTTGCCGCCGAACACGTGCCGTTGAGCCGCCTCGTCAGGCAGCTGACCCAGGAGTTGGCCGGCAAAAGCTCTCAAGGCACGGTGCATGCCAAAACCATTTACAGCGCGGTCAACCTGGTGCGGCGAACGCCGCCCGGGCCGATCTTCGCCATTCTGGCCACCGACAGCACCTTGCGCAGCATGGGCAGCGGTTATTGGGCGATGGCAGTCCGTGTCTAATCAGCAGTTCATCAATCCAAGACAAGGCGGAGATATATGGCAACAACCTGGATAAAACCAACGATTGACACCAAGTTTCATATTGACTTCGACTGGTGGGAGAAAAGCGGCCTTGACTTCCGCCTCTATCTGCGCAATCAGTTGTGCGATGATTGTAAGGCGCGTTTCCCCAGTCACCGTCATACCGAGATGGTGGATTGGATTGATCCGGATACCGCAGAGGTCAAGCGCACCGATGCGCTGTGGCAGTGTTTGCGCACGGTCTGTGCGCGCAAATCAGACTACATCAACAATAATTTGCCGTTGGCCTCGGCTGTTTTTCGCCTCTTCCTGGCAAACAACAACGAACCCCTCAGCCCGACGGAGATGCACAACCTGATCCCATGGAAACTGCCGGACGTCATTCTGCGCACATTAACCGGCGGCGACACGTACATGGGAATTCGTCCCCTGCACCTGGTTTCACGGCAGTAGCGTCGCCAAACCTGGGCCTGGAGAAGAACTAGATGCCGGCTCCCATTTTTCCTTTTACGGCCATTGTCGGCCAAGACCGCATGCGCCGGGCGTTGATCCTCAATGCCATTAGTCCGCGCATTGGCGGCGTGTTGATTCGCGGCGAACGCGGCACCGCGAAGTCAACCGCGGCGCGCGCGCTGGCCGCGCTCCTCCCCGAGATCGAAGTGGTAGCCGACTGCCCCTTCCAGTGCGACCCTAACCGCCCGGACCAGTTGTGCGACAACTGCCGCAGCCGCCTGGAACGGGGCGAGGTGCTGTCCACCGCCATTCGGCGCACACGTTTCGTTGATCTACCGGTCAGCGCGACTGAAGACCGTGTCGTGGGGACGTTGGACATCGAAAAGGCCATTCAGCGGGGCGAACGTCACTTTGAGCCTGGCGTGTTGGCCGCAGCCAACCGCGGCCTGCTGTACGTAGATGAGGTCAATCTGCTCGACGACCACGTGGTGGATATTCTGCTCGATTCGGCGGCGATGGGCATCAACGTCGTCGAGCGCGAAGGCATTTCATTTCAGCACCCCGCGCGTTTCATCCTGATCGGCACCATGAATCCAGAAGAGGGCGATCTGCGGCCGCAGCTCCTGGATCGTTTCGCGCTGTGCGTGGATATGCAGGGCATCAACGATGCAAATCAGCGCGTCGAAATCCTCAAGCGCCGCATCGAGTTTGAACAAGACCCAGACGGCTTCCGTGCGCGCTGGCATTTGCCTGAACGCCACTTGACTGAGGAAATTGACCACGCGCGCAGCCGCTTACCCCTGGTTGAGTATTCGCCGCGCGACCTGTATATGATCGCGGCGCTGACCGCGGATTTCAAAGTGGACGGTCATCGGGCTGACATTGCCATCCTCAAAACCGCGCGCGCCCATGCCGCGTACGAGGGCCGCTTGCACCTCAGCGAGCGCGACATTTTACTCGCAGCCGAGCTGGCTTTGCCCCACCGCATGAAAAAAGCGCCTTTCCAGGATATTGCCCTGGAGCCGCGCCAGCTGGAGGAGCGTCTGCGCCAGATTCGTGCGGATATGGGGCCGCCCGAAGAGAGCAGCGGGGCTGAAAGTCAGACGCCGTCGTCGAGTGTAAAAAAAAAGATGACCTAAGCGACGAAACGCAAGAGGGTGAACCGCAGGGCGCCAGCGGCGCGCCCGATACAAGCACCGGCCCCAGCAAAGGCGGCGAAGACAGCAAGGCCCCGGCTGGCCGGCCGATCAAGATCGGCGACACCTTCAAGACCAAACGCCTCGATACGCCCCTGGATCGGATGGCCCGCAGCCAGGCAGGCAAACGCTCTGTCACCCGCACGGAGCGCAAGCGGGGCCGTTACATCAAATCTCGCCCCATCCACGACCGCCCCAATGACATCGCTTTCGATGCAACCATTCGCACGGCTGCGCCCTACCAGCTGCAGCGCGCGCATCTGCGCGCCGAACGTGCAGTCGCATTCGCCGTGCAGCGCCGCGATTTGCAACAGAAGATCCGTGTACGGCGCACGGCCAATCTTGTGCTGTTCGTCGTGGACGCCAGTTGGTCCATGGCCGCCGCCGAACGCATGGAGGCAACGAAGGGCGCCATTCTGTCGCTGTTGATGGATGCCTATCAGCGACGTGACCAGGTGGGTCTGGTCGTGTTTCAAAAAGACCGCGCGCGCTTGATCTTGCCGCCGACGTCAAGCGTCGAGTTGGCGGAACGCGCCCTGCGCACGATTCCCGTGGGCGGCAAAACCCCGCTGAGCAGCGGCTTGCTGCTGGCGTATGAAATCTGCCTGGCAGCCCGTCAGCGCGACCAGGAAGTGCTGCCGATCATTGTCCTGCTGACGGATGGGGCCGGCAATGTCTCGATGACGGGAATGCCGCCGCAAGAAGAAGCCACCCGCATGGCGAACCTGATCAAAGCCAATCACCTGCGCGGCGTGGTGATCAACATGGAGCACGCGGCCTTCGATCGCGGCCTGGCGCGCAACCTGGCCGAGGCTATGGGCGCGCCGTGCTTTACCTTACCTGAGTTGCGGGCAGACATGCTGGTTCGCACGGTGCGCGAACATCTCAAGCCGTAAGGCCGTAGATGCGATTGAGACGCGCGGTCTCACGCGTCTCAACGGTGTACACGAACGGCTCCACATTACTGGCGTGGTGAAAAACCTGGTAGCCTCGAATCAGAAAGCCAAGCGTTGGCTCCCAGCCCAGGCGCCGTGCAGGCAGACGCAGAGCCTTCAGATGCCAGTCAATCAGCGGCAGGCGGCTGAGATGCGCAACTGACCGCAGCGTGGCGCCGATGCGCTCGATCTGCTCGACCCGCGCCAGGTAGTTGTCACACTCACGATAGGCCCACTCATAATCCTCGGGCGTCCAGGCGTCGGCTTTGCCGTGCAGCGCCAGCACATCAATCAGATAATCGTCAAGCGCCTCGGTCAGTTCTACCAAGTCAAGGGATTCCTTCATCGCGGCCAGCGGCTTTGGGCCAACAATGTGCACGAGCTTGTCGTACAACTGTCGAAAGCGGGTGTTGCGGTCGTCGAAGTCGTGCGGACCGTAGATGTCCTCGAAGAAGAACTGCGCCAGCCGGCCGTACTGTGGAGAGCGCGCCAAGTCGTCATGATCGTGACGCAGGCGCATACTCTGGAATGCTTGCAGCCGCACGCGCAGCTGCGCCCGATCGGGATCGGTCAGATGGGCCGCGCGATGAACCGGATCATAGCGAACATGCATCCAGTCAGGCATGGCAATGGCCGCGAATCATGGCGCTAATCCATGGGAATGACAAGATTCTTGGGGAAAGGCGACAGGCTGTGCCACGCACCCTGCGCGTCCGCGAAGAAGGTGTCTTCGATGCGCACGCCATAGCCTGCTTCGGCATCGTACAGCCCTGGTTCGATCGTGATGACGGCGCCTGGCAACAGGGGCGCGCTGAATCCGGGCATGTCGTTAAGGATAGGCGCTTCATGCACCTGCAGCCCCAGACCATGCCCTAACGAGTGGTTGTAGCCGCGTGTCGTCATGCGATCTTGACGAATCGTGGTGTAGCCGCGCGCCTCGAAGTAATCACAGACTAGCGTCTGGTAGACTCCAGAGGCCTCGCCGACGCGCAGCGCAGCCACGGCGGCGTCGAAGGCGCCCAACACCGTGTCATAAACGGCCTGGACATGCGGCGGGGCATAGCCAATGCAAAATGTGCGCGTCATGTCGTGATAATAGCCAGAACGCTGGTCTTTGGGGAAGATGTCGAAAACGATCGGGCTGCCCAGGCGCAAGGCTTCGGCGTCGTTGCCCGTATGATGTGGATCCGCGCCGTCCGCGCCCTGGGCAAAAATCGTCGTACCGTCATCCAACAGCCCCAGATCAAAGAACTGGGCGCGCATGAAGGCCTTGACATCGCCTATGGTAAACGGTTGGCCGTCGGCCTTGACCACGATGCCGTCTCGAACGGCCTGCCGCTGGATCAAGTCTACAATCGCTTGCACCACCTGGCTGGTCTTC
>CAZEPA010000008.1:0-20390 GCA_964513955.1 uncultured Anaerolineae bacterium
CGTAGTGGTCTGTGGCGATCCAACCGCCTTTTTCTATGGCAACTTCTACATCAACCACCCGGATCATCGCGCCGCGGCGGTGGCCACGCTGGAGGCGGTCTTCCCGGCTGTCTCCATGCCCCTTGCATTCCCCGATCTGGCGGCCGAGGGCTTTGAAGCGCATCGTGTGCGCGAGGTGTGGATTACGGACAGCAGCATGACAGACACGCTGGTGGACATTGGCGCAACTCTTTCACACAAAATTGCGGCCCTACGGCAGCACAAAAGCCAGATGGAAGACTGGGACCCCACCGACATGGTGACCTCATGGGCCAAAGAGGCGGGAGAAAAAGGCGGCGTGGCCCTGGCCGAGGCTTTCCGGCGCATGATCCTGGTTCGCGACGACAGTGATCAGCCAGTCACGCCTGCAGTCGGTACGCCGGCCGATGGTCAAGGCGCGGACGAGGCGCCAGCGCCCGGCCGCTTGATGACTAGCTACGGCGAGGTCAACTTGGCGCACTGCGCGCCCATGCTGCGCGAGGAAATTGCGCTCCTGGGGCAGGCTGATCCGTTCGAGTCGCAGCGCCAGGCTGTCACGCGCTTGCGCGCGATCCTGGCTGGGCTTGACGATGCGGCGCTGCGCTGGCGCCCTGCGCCGACGGAGTGGTCCATCAACGAGGTGCTGGCCCACCTCGTACAAACGGAAATCGTCTACGGCTATCGCTACCGGGCCATCGTGGCCAACCCACGCGCGCCGATCGCCGGCTTTGACCAGGATGCATGGGTGCGTGAGTTGCCCGAAGCCGATCAGCCGGCCGAGCAACTGCTCGCTGCGTTGGCGGCGCTCAAGCAGATCAACGTTGCGCTGCTCCAGAAGCTGAACCTGGAACAGCGCGCGCGCTGGGGTCAGCACAGCGAGCGTGGGCCAGAATCAGTGGCCGCCCTGATCGGCGCCATCGCCGGGCATGACCTCATCCATCAGGCGCAGATCCAGGAGAACATCCGGCTATGGCAGGCGCAGGGTTGAGCGTGGGCGTCTCGCAGCACCGACCGGTCTGCTAACTGCGCCGCGGCGCGTTCTGCAGACAGGCGCTGAGGATCAGAGAAACAAGCAAACAGCGGTATTCAGGGGCTACCTGAACACCGCTGTTGCTTTGTCCTGCGCCCAGGTTGGATCGGCGAAGCGGCCGGGTTGACCTTGTTCAGGGATCCCATCCCCGGCACAAGCGCGGGTGGGCGCGCGGGGTCCGATTTCAGCATAAAATGAACAATTTTCGGGCTGTCCAATGAACAGCGCCTGGCGCGATAGTCTGCTCATGCACGACGCCCCCGTGGTTATACCAAAAAGCACAGAAAGGACCATTTTTGGATGGCACTTGACATCGCCCAGGCAAATCTTTATACGCTTTCCAACGAAGACACCGCGGTCACCTATACACCGCTCGGTTTTGGCGGCGCAGCGCAGCTCAACTACCGCCGCGGCGACCAGGACCTGGTGTTTCGTGGTAAGGATGTGCGCACGCTGGCCACCGAGATCGGCGCGCTGGTGACGGTTGACCTGGATTTTGTCCCCGACCTGGAAACAACCACGTTCAGCCTGTTCGTTCCTGCGGTCAATCTGCGCAACGGCGCAACCGGAGCCGCGGTGGAAACCGTAGGCTTGCTCACAGCCGCCCGCACCAGCTTTGGCGGCCCGGCGCTCGTGCAGGGTCAACTCAAAACCTACCAGGCGCTCGCGCTGACAGGCACGGCGCAGCTGGTGGATTTCTAAACACAAGGAGATGACGATGGCGCTCGTAGGCACACAACCGAACTTATTCGATCTGCAGGATCGCAAAAACAGCATTAGTTACACCCCGGCCGGCATCGGCGGCGTTCCACGCTTGACCTTTGAGAGCGGCGGCGCATCCCGTGTCTTCACGGACGCCAGCATCACCGTGACCGAGACCCCAGCAGGCGCCCTCGTGTCGGTCCTGGTTGAGGTCTTCCCCGACGTGCGCACGAAGACCCTGAACCTCTTCGTCCCGATTGTCAATCTGCCGGAGGATGCCACGGAATTTGCGGTGGAAACCGTGGCGGTTCTGGCGACCAAACGCACGCCGCTCGGCGGCACGCGGCTCTTTCGCGGCCAGGCGCAAACCTTCGAAACGCTGAAACTAAAGGGTACCGCACGCCTGGTAGACTTCTAAGCGTAAAACAACGTTTCATCAAACTTTATGTCTAGTAGAAAGGAAATCCGATCATGTCAATCGAAGCTCACAAGGCGATTTCTCGTCGCTTCTACGAGGAGGTCTTCAGCCAGGGCAAACTCGAGGTCGCAGACGAAATCTGCGCCGCCGACTATGTCAATGAGGACCCCAACGGCCCCCCTGGCGGCTGGCCTGTCGGCCCCGCCGGTGTGAAGGCTCTTGTCAACACGTATCGCACCGCCTTCTCGAACCTGGTCTTTACGGTTGAAGATCAAGTCGCTGATGGCGATCAGGTGGCAACGCGCTGGTCTTCGCGCGGCACGCACACCGGCCCGTTGCCCGGCGGCATTGGGCCGACCGGCAAGTCCGCCGTCGTGACCGGCATCAGCATCGAGCGTTATGCGCACGATAAGATCGTACAATCCCGCGTGAATTGGGACTTCATGGGCATGCTGCAGCAGCTGGGCATCATTCCGACCCCAGGTTCATGACATCACCGGCCGTTCTGCCCTCAATCGCATGGTGATTCTGGGGGCAGGACGACCACAAGCAAGCTCGTGCATTCTCGATTGAACGGCCACAGAGCCAACCGTTACAACACAACACCAGGAATAGGAGACGACGAGCATGTCAACTCACGATCATAAGCATGTCGCGCAGCAGTTTTTCATGGAGCAGGATAAGCGCAGCGGCCCCCTCGATCCTACGCTGGTCACGCCAGATTACGCAGCCCAAATTGCCGGCTATCCACGCATGGATGTGGACGGCCACTCTGGATTCGCCGTAGCTTTCTACCAGGGCTTTCCCGATCTGTATCATACGATTGACGAGGTGTTCGCTGAAGGCGACAAGGTTGTGGTGCGGTTCACGCTCCGCGGCCATCACACCGAGAACTTCATGGGGATTCCAGCCACCGGCAAGCCTATCGAGGTGCCGGCTATCGTCATGATGACCTTTGCCGGCGATAGAGTTGCCCGACTCTCAGCACAGTTCGATCAACTGGGGTTGATGCAGCAGATCGGCGTGATTCCCGCTATGGCGTAGGAGGACCTTGATGACCGATCAAGACCGGCGCTTCATCGAGGCTGCGCGCTTGCTGTACGGCGGCGACGCGGCTGAACGGGCCGGCATTGTGCAGGACATTGTCTGGCATGTGCCGGGGCACAACCCTGTTTCAGGCGACTACTACGGTTTCGAGGAATTCACGCAGTTGATGCCCAGCCGCATGGCGCCGCTCGAACGCTGGGATTTCACCCTGAACCATGTGATGGTCAACGGCCATTTCGTTGTGGCAACGTTTCGCCTGCAAGGCGAACGAAAGGGCATGACCGTTGACATGGACGGGAGTCATCTGCTGCGCATGAGCGACGATGGCAAGATCGCCGAGGGCTGGGGTTTTGCCGCCGATCAGGACGCGCTAGACGCATTTTTCCAGGGATAGGATCAATTCATCCGGCTGAAAAGCAGCCTGACACACTACTCAGTTACCATTGCAGTGGAGGTTCAGTATGTCGTACGTGATCGTTCATCACATGGTTGAGGACTTTGCCCGGTGGAAGTCGTTTTTCGACGGGGATGCCGATGTGCGCCGGGCGCATGGGTCACAAGGTTGTCAGCTCATGCGCGGCGCTGACAACCCCAACGAAGTGGTCATCGTTTTCAAGTGGGACAGCGTGGAAAACGCACGCCAGTTCACCCAAATGCCGGCCCTGCGCGAGATCATGCAGCAGGCCGGCGTCGTCACCATGCCCGATTTCTACTTCCTGGAGGAGGTAGAGCAAGGCGCAGCCTGACGCCAGCGAGCGGCTGTGCGCCCATGAGATGAGGTGTTGGGCTGGAAGCCGCGGTGGGCAGTCATGCCGTCTTCTCGCCCAACACCCTGCCAAAGGAATATGCTGGCGTTCGTCGCTCCATTGACTCACCACGAGGCATCTGATGAAGACAATACCCTTTGACTCTTACGCCGGCCTCGCCGCCATTGCGGCCGCAATCGTTGGTCTGCTCTATTCAATTTCGTTTGTCGTCCTGCAAAACGGGCTGCTGAGCGCGCTGTGCCTGCTGCTGGGCGGGCTGCTTTCGTTGGCGGCGCTTGTGGGCCTGTTCCGACATCTAGAGCCGGTGGATTCGTCATCCACTACGCTCGGCTTGGTCTTGGCCGTGGTCAGCGCCCTGGGCGCCGCCATCCACGGCGGTTATGACCTGGCCAATGCCATCCACTCGCCTGGTGAGCTGACCGGCGCCGTCGCCAATCTCCCCAGTCCCATTGACCCACGCGGCCTGTTGACCTTTGGTGTGGCTGGCCTTGCCGTGCTCATCGCTGGTCTGCTCATGCGCAGCAGCCCCCGCTTTGGCCGCGGCTTCACGCTGCTGACTTTCACGCTGGGCGCGCTGCTAATCATTGTGTACCTGGGCCGGTTGATCGTGTTGACGCCCTCCAGTCCCCTGGTGCTGCTGCCCGCAGCCGTCACCGGTTTCATCGTCAACCCAGCCTGGTATTTGTGGCTGGGCATCCTCTTACGCCGCGGCGTGGCCCCAGAGCCGAAGCTGAGCCAGATCGGTTTGAACACCCGGGGTGCCTGAACAGGAATGTTTGCCCTGTCGGAGTCGTTATCCGCATAGAGAAAAAGGAGCGTATCGCATGAGCGACAATTTAGCTGTGATTGGGGCGATCTACGAGGCTTTTGCCAAAGGCGACATTCCCACCTTCTTGGGCCACATGGCTGACGACGTGCGCTGGGAGGAGTGGAGTGACAACACCGCCCAGCGGCAGGGTGTCCCATGGCTGCAAGCGCGGCATGGAAAAGTGGGCGTGATGGAGTTCTTCCAGGTGATGGGCGGGCTTCACGTCCAAGAGCTTCGCGTCTTATCACTGATGGCGGGCGGCAACCAGGTGGCCGCCGAGTTCACCATCGAGTTTGAAGTGCCCACGACCGGACGCCGGTGTCGCGACGAGGAAATCCACCTGTGGACGCTCAACGATGACGGCCAAGTGACACGGCTGCGGCATTACACCGACACCGCGAAGCACATTGCCACCGCCGCTGAGTGAGGATCAAGAGGCGTTCATGGCTTCTTGCGACCTGCAGCCTCCCCCACTGCACCCTGGCCGATCTGGGCATCCCGGTCGGGCCAGCGCAGAGCGTTTTTGAACTGGAAAGCGAACAGTGACCAGAGTTAGAATATGGAGGTATGATGTACGGCACCATCGCACGGGTCAAGATTGACCCAACCAAACTAAATGCACTGACAGCCCTTAATCGGCGTGTCGCCACCGCGCCTGGCCAGATCGCACGCTACATTTACCAGATGGACGCTGACCCCGGAGAAGTCTTCCTGGTAGCAGTCTTCGAGAGCAAAGAGGCGTACTGGGCTAATGCCAACAGCCCAGAGCAGCATGAGCGTTTCCAGGAATTCCGGGCGTTAATGTTGGCAGACCCCGAATGGCACGACGGCGAGATCGTTGACGTGGCGTCGTGAATCGCGTACGGCCGGCATCAGGAGGATAACGCACTGACGACGTTCTTCTGCGCTCTCTTCTCTGCCTTGGCGTTCATTGCCGAATATGCTGTGGCTATGCTACAATTGCTCACGCTTGACCTGCCGGACACTGAACCTGCTGAGCAAGTCTTGCCGGTGTTGACCCTCATGGGGTGCAGTTCGAACTTAATGGTTCTGGTTTTCGTGCCAACGCTGGGATTCTTTTTTGGCTTTGGGCTGCTGGCGATCGGCTTCTACCGTCGTACGCGACAGGCCTTGCCCACAACCCTGCTGGCCGTGGCGGGGCTTCTGATCGCAGTCGCCGGCGTCATGCAAATCAAGTGGGTGTTTGCCCTCGGCGCGCTGGCGCTGTTCGCCTTCGCGCGGCTTTTTGCCAGCGTTGAGAAGCGCATTGATTAGCCTAGCAGAGGAGAGTGTATGCCTGTTGAAAAAATAGAGACCGTGATTGTCGGCGGCGGGCAGGCCGGGCTATCAACCAGCTATTGGCTCAAGCAGCATGGCCGCGAGCACGTGGTGCTGGAAAGGGCCGAGCGGTCTGGTCATGCCTGGCGTCAGCGCTGGGACAGCTTCACCCTGGTGACGCCCAATTGGTCGTTCAGGCTGCCGGGCGCAGAGTACGCCGGCGATGATCCCGCCGGCTTTATGCCGCGCGACGAAGTGGTCTCTACCTTCGAACACTATGTGGATGCCAACCACCTGCCGGTGTCCTTTGGCGTGGATGTCACGGCCGTGGAACCGCTGGCCGATCAATCTGGTTACCGCGTGCGCATGGCCGATGGAGAGTACCAGGCGGCCAATGTCGTACTGGCGACCGGCCTTTATCAACGCGCCAAGATTCCGGCCTTTGCCGCGGGATTGCCAACGGATGTGCTGCAATTGCCCTCCGCCTCTTACCGCAATCCGGCCAGCCTGCCGCCCGGCGCAGTGCTCGTCGTGGGCAGCGGTCAGTCGGGCTGCCAGATCGCTGAGGAACTGCTCAAGGCCGGCCGGCGGGTGTTTTTGTGCGTGGGCACGGGAGGCCGGGCGCCGCGGCGTTACCGGGGCAAGGACACCTACCAGTGGCTGGCCCTGGCTGGCTTCTTCGACCGCACGCCTGACATGCTGCCTTCGCCCGCGGCTCGCTTCGCGGCCAATCCCCAGCTCTCCGGCGCGGGCGGCGGTCACGACCTGAACCTGCACCAGTTTGCGGCTGATGGCATGATCTTGCTGGGACACTTGCGCGGGATTGAAGAGGGCAAGTTGGGCCTGGCCGCCGACCTGCACGCCAGCCTCGCCAAGACCGATCAGATTGAGGCGCAGCTGCTGGCCCTGGTTGACGGCTATATCGCCCGCTGCGGGCTGGATGCGCCAACGGAGCAGCGGCCTGTGCGACGAGAGGGCTTTGCGCAGCCGCAGATCACCGAGTTGGACGTGCAGCAGGCCGGCATCCGTTCGGTCATTTGGGCTGCGGGCTACAGCTTCGATTTCAGCCTGGTCAGACTGCCGGTGACCGACGCCGACGGCTTTCCGGTTCAGCAGCGCGGCGTCACCGCCTATCCGGGCCTCTATTTCATGGGCCTACCCTGGCTGCACACACAAAAGTCCGGCCTGCTGATGGGGGTGGGCGACGATGCCGCGTTCATCGCCGCGTCCATTGCAAACGGCCGCCTGGGAACGACATGAAGCCGCAACAGCCTGGCAGGTGAGCCGTTGGCTGGAGTGTGCTCGAACCAACGGATGTGTGAGCTCAACATTCAAGGAGAAATGACCATGTACGCAAGACTGACGATCGTTCACTTGCGGCCAGACAAGGCGCAAGAAGCAACCGACCTGTTTGCCAACTCTGTGGTGCCGGCCGCGCGCGCGCAGGCGGGCATTCAGGGAGTCTGGCTCTTCATTGATCGCGCCACGGGCAAGGGCGTTTCGCTGACAACCTGGGACAGCGTCGCGGAGATGGAGGCGGGTGAGGCAAGCGGCTATTACCAGGAGCAGGTGGGCAAGTTCATGCCGCTGATGACCGCGCCGCCCACGCGTGAGACCTACGAGGTGGTCGTACAGGGCTGATCGGCGCCGGCGCCAGAGCGCCGCGAGGCGCGCCGTGCTGTTGGCGCTCATCCTTGCCGGCAACGCGTCGCTTCAGCCTGCGCTCAGGCGCTGAGGACTTCCTCTAGCGCCTGGCGCATCACCGCCAACGGCGCGTCGCGGCCGGTCCACAGGCGGAAGGCAATCGCGCCCTGGTTGACCAGCATGCCCAGGCCATCGAGTGTGCGTGCGCCGCGCGCAGCGGCTGCGGCCAGAAAGGCAGTCTTGGGCGGGTTCGGAATGACATCGCAGACGAGCAGTCCAGGACGGAGGCTGTCCATTGCCACCGCGGGCATGTCCTCCACTTGGGGGAAGAGGCCAAGGGAGGTGGCGTTCACCAGGATGTCGGTCTCAGCCGGAACGACGAAGGGCCCGTCCCACCGAGCGAATTCGGCTTGGGTTGGGGTCTGGCGGCGCAGCAGATCCACCAGCGGCTGGCCGCGATCGGCTGTGCGGTTGACAATCGTGATGGACGCGACGCCGGCCAGCGCCACCTCGACCGCCATCGCGCGCGCGGCGCCGCCTGCGCCCAGGAAGACCGCGCGCTGGCCGCGCAGATCCACGCCGGCGTCCTCCTGCACCGAGCGCACAAAGCCCTTGCCATCGGTGTTGTAACCGATCAGCCGCTCGCCTTCGCGCACCACCGTGTTGACCGCGCCAATGAGCGCGGTCTCGGCCGAGAGCGCATCCAGGTGCGGGATGACGGCGACCTTGTGTGGAATGGTCAGGTTGATGCCGGCCATGTTGAACGCGCGCAGCCCGCGCATCGCGTCGGCCAGTTGTTCGGGGCGCACCTCGATATTCAGGTAGCGCCATTGAAGGCCCAGCGCACGGAACGCGGCCTCTTGCATCACAACCGTCGGGTTCTCAGCCACGGGGTAGCCGAAGACGCCGACCAACTCGGCCTGGTAGGACGGGACTTGGTTGCTCATTGAGTCTTCTCCTTGCGTGAAGTTTGTTCTCCAGCGTGCCGGTTTTCTCGCTCATTACCCCTTCGTGGACAGGTTGAGTTGACGACCGACCGCGCAACGATCAGGGCATTGGGACAGCCGCCCTGCGCTGGCCCTGGGCAAGATGACTCGGCGCTGCCCTGTCAGGCGTCCAGCGAGGCGAGGTAGCGCTGATAGGCCTGGATGAGCGTCTGCTCGATCGTGGCGTGCAGGGGTATCTTCGCGGGAGGTATGCGCTGCGCTGCGCGCATCACCTGCCTGGCACAGCGCTCGCACAACAGATAGCCAATCAACACACCACGGGGGCGATAGATGAAGGCATTGAGTGACAATGTGTCTTCGCCTTTGTACTTCACGGCGTCTACTTCGCCTCCGCAGCCTGGACAACCATCATCACCGTAGAACCATTGACCCTTGACCGCGCTGCCGAATTGGGCTTTGGCCAAGGCAAACATTTGGGCCAAAGCAGCATGGGCATAATCTTCGGGGTTCATCGTGACTCCTTGACCTCGCATCATGGCCTGGATTTCCAGGGGCTGCGCCCGCGTGTCCGTAGACAGTGCGCCAGGCACAATAGACCGAGCTACCAGCAGAAACGGTAGAAATTCTCCAGGTTGACCACAAGAGACTGCGTCGGTTGGTAGACATCGAACGCGCGCGAGAAACTGGCTTTACCGGTTGTCGTCGTTTGCAGCGCCCACAATTCGTGGCGCTGCACGTTCTCCAACACCAGGTCAATCTCATACCCTTCGTGAGTCCGCCAGAAGTACGTGTTGAACGGATGGCGCGCGTACAGATTACGTTTTTGCAGCGCGGCCACGACGAGATTTTCGAACAACGCGCCCTTGTCGTCACGTGCATCAAACGGAGCAAAGCGATTGATGACGGCGTTGCGTATGCCCAAATCCCAAAAGTAGACCTTCTGCTTCGAGTTAATTTCGCTGCGCAGGTTGCGCTCAAAGGGCGGCAGTCGGAAAATAAGGAAGTACTTCTCCAGCGTCGCCACATACTGTTCAACCGTATTACGCGCCATGCCGAGTTGAGACGCCAATTCGTTCAGGTTGACCAGGTTGCCAATTTGGTGGGCGAGCAATGTCATCAGCTTAATGAGGACCTGGGGCGCCTTCAGGCGTTCGAACAGGAAGATATCTTTGTACAGTGCGCTGTCCAAAATATCGCGCAGCTTGGCTTGCTTATCCTCGACGGTTGGCCGCGTCAAGATCTCCGGATAGGAACCGTAAACGGCAAACGAACGCAGCCATTCGTTCAGGGTGTCCTGCTGCGTGATGCGTTCAGGAAACGTAAATGGGTTGTCAATCTCGATGCCGGCTACCTCGCTCAAGGTTAATGGCAGCATCTCAATGAAGTATTTGCGCCCGGCCAAGCTATCCGCAAGATTCTGCAGGAGGAGCAGCGAGGAAGAAGAGGTTGCCACCACCTTCACATGAGGAAAGTGGTCAAAAACCAGTTTCAGTAAGAGGTCAATCTTGGGAAAGCCCTGGATTTCGTCCAGAAACAGAAAGGATTGGCGCTCGGATGTAAATCCAAGCTCAGCGAAAATGCGCTCCAGGCGTGCTGTCGAAGGTTCACCAAAAATGGCCTGGGCTGTTGGATCGTCCAACGTATAGAAAGTCGTCAGGTGCGAAGTTTGAATATGAGTGTGCAGTTTGCGCAGGAGTGTTGTCTTCCCCACGCGTCGCGGCCCATACAGAATCAAGATTTCCGGTGTTTCTAGCAACGACAAGAGCGTCTTCTCGACAATTCTGGTATACATGACTCTATCTTATCGCAAACTAGTAATTTTGTCAATAGGATGAAATTTTTTATGGCAAAAACATCAATAGGATAGATTACGGCAGGTGAGTCGCCGTCCATCGGATGCGGTAAGGTCTAGCCGTTCGTGGGCAGGTGCAAATCTGGGGCTGAGTACGAGGCAAACGAAAGGGGCGGTGTCCAGGAACTCCCTGAACACCGCCCCCGTGTTCTACGTTACGGGCAGGTTGCGCCGGTGAAGCGTCCGGCGACCGCTTGCACATCCAGGATGTTGACCATGCCGTCAGGCGAAGGATACGATCCGCCGCCGCCGGCTACGTCGTTGCGAGAGGCAAAGCCGCTGGTCTTACCCCAGTCGTTGGCGGTGAAGATGATGTCATTGACGTCGCTGGCGCCGCCGCAGCTGCAGTTGGTGTCATACCACGCGCATGACTTGATGCCTACGATTACCGGGTCATGGTCCGATGAGCGATAAGCGTCTGGCGCGTAGAGGCTGAGGATTTGGCCCGGGGTCTTGAATTCCTCGTTGTAATCGAGCGAACGCGGCTCGTCGGCGTTGATGTGCCATTCGCCTACGGCGGAGATCGCGGCGGCCATGTGCGCCGTGGACAGCGCGTGGTCTAGATAACCGCTCTGTCCGTCGAATACATAAGAATAGGCATGGATGCCCAAGCCATCCTCCACCAGGTTCCGATACCCAGCGCCCTTGATGGCCGTGATGGGGTCTTCCTTGGTGTAGGAGTTCAAGTCGCCGATGATGATGAAGTCCTGATCGCCGCTGCCGGTGGGATCGGTGGCGAGCCAGGCAGTCAGCGCATTGGCCGCCATCGTGCGCGTAATGTTGCAGTTACCCTGACCATCGCCCGTGTCTGGGTCGGCCGGGAACACGCCCGCGGCCACGTTGCAGTCCGAGCCTTTGGACTTGAGGTGATTGACCACCACGGTGAACTTCTCGCCGTAGGTGGCGTCTGCGAACGTCTGCACCATCGGCTGGCGGTTGCGCCGCACGGCCGGGCTTTGATCGAATGCGCCCGTGTTGAGTGTGACAACAGGACCGACAGGCGTTGCTTTCGCGGGGCGATAGATGATCCCCACCGTGATTTCATCGCCGCCAAAGGAGGTGACGCCAGGATTGATGAAGGCATAGGTGCCAGGCGCGGTCGCGGCGTTCAGCCCATTGACCAGGTCCTGAATCGCGCTGGTGGCGCCGTAGCCGTCATTCTCCAACTCCATCAAACCGACGACATCAGCGTTCAGACCCACAATGGCGCTGATTGTCTTCGCGCGCTGGCGATTGAACTCCGACAGCGTGTTCGCGCCGCGCGGGGTGGGGAAACCGCCGCCCAGGCCGTCGCCGTTGAAGTAGTTCAAGACGTTGAAGCTGGCCACGCGCACATTGCCGCCCACAGCCGCCGGGGTTGCCGTGCGCGGGTTGCTGTGCGTGATGCTCAGGGGCTGAATAGGCTCAATCATGTACTCGGAGCCGTAGAAAAACAGCACGCCGGTCAAACCGGTGACGGTGTCGCCGGTGCGCAGCGTGTTCGCGGCCGTCAGGCCAGGCGGCGGATAGATGATGGGGTCGCGGTTTTGTTGCAAGTTGGCGTCGTCCAGCAGTAGGCGACTGCGATTGTTCAAGTCCTGCAGCAGGTCTCGCGGACTGCCAACGCCGCCAGGCGCCACAAGCGCGGTCGGCTGATAGAGCCGATCGCTGACCGAAAGCGAAACCTGGCCGTAGCGGCCCAGGTTGAAGTGCTCGGTGACATACAGCGCGGCGGGAACCTGGATCGCCATGCCTTCGTAGCTTTCCCAATCAGTCAAGTTGCTGACCGGCAGGGTGACGGTGCTCGGCGTCGCCGCGGGACTGCCCGGACAAGGGGCCACGGCGCTAACGAGGTTTAACTCCGTCAGGTTATTGAACTCAGCCACAGTTCCCGTCACGCGCACGACCTGACCCACGCTGACATCTACGCCAAAGCCGTTGTCGAAGACGAAGATGCCCTCGGAGGTGGCCGGGTTGCCGTCGGCGTTGCTGTCCTCTTCCTGGACGAAGAAGCCGCTCAGCTCGGTTGCTGTGGACTGGAAATCACCCTTGACGACGCCCTCGATCGTTTGCGTGGTGCCCACGAGCGGACTCGCCGCGCCGCTGCCCTGGATGGCGCTGATGAGCGTGGCCGGCGCACCGCAAACCGAGACGGTGCCGGTCGTAAAGCTCCAGACATAGTTGCTAGCCAGGGCGTTGTTGGCCAGGTCCGTGATGCCGGTGGTGAGGGTGGCGGTGTATAACGTACTAGGCGCCAGCAAAGCGCTCGGCGTGAAGGTACGGTTGGCGCCGCTGCCGCTGATCGCGCCGGTCACGGGGCCGCCCGCGCTGACCACGGTGAAGGTGCTGGTGGTGACATTGGAAACGGCTTCGCTGAACGTGACCTGCACCGCGCTGTTGAGCAGCACGTTGGTGGCGTTACTGATGGGAATCGTGCTGAGTACGGTGGGCGGTGTGGTGTCCGGCCCGCAAGAGTTAGTCGGCGAACCGCTGTAGCGCGGACTCGGCGTGCCAGCGGTGAAATCGGCCGCGTTGTCGTCGGTGTCCACACAACCGCCGCCGTTGCGTAGCGCGGCCGTGGTGTTTATCAAGCCCGGCGCGGCGCCGGCGCCCTCATAGGTGGTCGCCGTGCCATAACCCACAAAATCTATCACATCCGGATCGCCCAGGCCGGTGATGCCCACCGCGTTGGACGCGACCGCCACCTTGCCATTACTGGCGCTCATGTTCAGGGCGCCGACGTCATCGCTGTAGGGAAGCGTAGCGCCGATGGTGCCGCAGCCTTCTTGAATCAGCACATATGAATGGGCGGCGATGGTAGTTACCCCCAAGGCGTCAACGTTCGAGAAAGCGCCACTCGCCGATGCATACTGTACCGACCAGCCGCTCAGGTTGACGGCCGCCGCACTCGAATTAAAGAGCTCGATATAATCGCAGCGGAAAGTGGGGCTGCCGCTGGTAGCTCCACCGCCGCCGTAAATCTGGCTGATGCGCACGCTGTTGGCTTCCGGTGCATCAGTAT
Organism: uncultured Anaerolineae bacterium; assembly: GCA_964513955.1. GTDB lineage: Bacteria > Chloroflexota > Anaerolineae > SSC4 > Amarolineaceae > Amarolinea. The sequence continues at coordinate 13,513 of CAZEPA010000008.1, forward strand.
TGGCGCTGGCAGAAGCCAGAATGGCGGAGGCAACAATCAATGAGGTAGCGATAAGGACACTAAGTAGAAGCAGGGCGCTCCCACTGATGGCGCGGCGTCCTCGTGGTAAGAAGACTCTGGGTTGCACGGTCGGTTCCTTTCTTTCAAGCTGCTACGTTGCTGCTTTGCAGGACAATGAAGGGGGACTATCACGCCAGGGGTTTTTGTATTTTACTACCAATTGCCTAGATTGCCAACAGTTGACAATTCGCTTTACGTATGCGATACTGCTAGTAGTTTGATTATGAACTACTATTGAGTGAGTTGAATGAACAAACAGCTTCTGCGCCAACTTTGCGCCCTGGGGTTCACCGAATACGAGGCGCGTGTCTACCTGGCGCTGCTGCAAAACAACGCCGCCACCGGCTATCAATTGGGCAAAGCATCCGGCGTGCCGCGCAGCATGGTCTATGAGGCGCTGGGCCGCCTGGCGCAGCGCGGCGCAGTCCTGACGTTGCTCGAAGATTCCAAAGGAGTGCGCTATGCTCCGCTGCCGCCGCATGAACTGGTGGCCCAGATGCGCCGCCAATTCGAGACTACCGTCGAGGGCCTGGTCACGGACCTGGCGGCGCTGGCCGTCCCATCTGTACCAGCTCAAATCTGGAATATCGTAGGCGATGCACAAATCGTACAGCGAGCGCAGGCGATGATGGATGCCGCAGTGACTGAGCTCTACGTCGGCCTGCACGACCGCACGCTGGCCTCGCTGCGGGGCGCGCTGGTGGCTGCGCACCTGCGCGGCGTCGAGGTGCACGCGCTGTTGTTTGGAGACGATGCACTGGAAGCGGGTGAGGTGCGTCATCACCCGCGGGCTGAAACCGAGGTGCACCGCGTTGGCCGCGGCATCGTCATCGTGGTCGCCGATCGGCAGACGGCATTGATTGGCGGCACCACGGAGGCAACCAGCGCCGCGTGGACCACCAATCCCCACCTGGTATTTGTGGCGCGCGAATACATCTGGCAAGAATTATTCACCCAGCGTTTGGGCGAGCAAATGCCGCTCGACATGCTGGCGCGCCTGGCGCCGCTCGATCGCGCGGTGCTGGGGCGTGAACCCTGACAGCTTCTAAGGAGGATGACATGGCAGCAGCAGGCAGTACGCTGATCCCAGCTCGCGAGAGTCACGGGTTTGGCGCACGTTTGAGCGAAATCATCTTGGGCGGGCAAGACGGCCTGGTCAATACGTTGGGGGTTATTTTGGGCATTGCGGCCGCGTCGCAGGATATTCGGATCATCATTGCCGGCGGCCTGGCAGCCACCTTTGCAGAGTCTATTTCTATGGGCGCGGTCGCATACACCTCATCCCTGGCCGATGCCGATTTCTATCATGCCCAGATGGCCCGTGAGCACCGCGAGATTCGAGAAATGCCCGATCTGGAGCGACAGGAAATTCGCGAGATTTTCCAGGGTTGGAGCTTCGAGGGTGAACTGCTGGACAAAGTGGTAGATCATGTCAGCCAGCATGAAGAGCACTGGGTGGACATTATGATGGCGCATGAGCTTGAACTGCAGCCGGTAGACAACAACGGCCTGCTCAAGACTGCGTTCTTGGTCGGCTTCTCGGCCGTGATCGGGTCCATCATCCCGCTTTTCCCCTTCTTTTTCCTGCCGCCGGCGCAGGGCATGGTGGTCGCCCTGGTGCTGTCGGCCCTGGCGCTCTTTGCGGTCGGTTTTTTCAAAGCCCGTATCACCGTGGGCGTGCCTGCGCGCAGCGGTCTGCAAATGATGATCATCGGCATTGCGTCTGCCCTGGCTGGCTATCTCATCGGCGCGCTGTTCAGCGCGCCAGCCAGTTAACCATCTTAGGGTTTCCAGCCTCCTGAGATCCGACCGTTCACGCAGTATGCGGTTGCCTGAATGAGCAGACGCCAAGTAGAACAAACAAGAACGGGCTGAGTTCCTGACGGAATTCGGCCCGTTTGTTTATTCCGCACGCTGATCTACGCGTCGCGAGCAGCGCGCTCACATTCGGCGCAGGGGCACAGGCCGCGCAGCAGCCCCCAGGTGTAGATGCCGGTGTTGTGACCATCGGCCCAGGTGAAACTGATGGCATACGCGCCCACGAATTCAGCGCCTTGAATTTCGCTGGAGCCGTTGGGCTGGGCAAACAATTGACCGCGCGCGATTGGCTGCGCCATTTCGGCGTGCCCGCCGCGACATGAGACGCACGGGCAGACGGCGCGAATGCCGCTGAGCGGATATTCGCTGTGGTGCCCCTCTTGCCACTCAATGATCAGCAAGCCCGCCTGCCGATTGACGGTGACGGTGCGCGGTTTTTCAACAGATTGAGTCATGTATGCTCCATTTCCCCTGCGATAGATTGTTGTGCTAAAGTTAGGCACTTTCTACGAAACGGATGTTAGACCATGCCAACAACCGCTTATGGTTACGATGCCCATGAACGCGATCACGACCAGCCCGGCCATCCAGAGAACCGCCGGCGGCTGGAGAGCACCCTGAGCCTGCTCAAGCAGACAGGCCTACTGCCTCAGCTACAAGCTGTGCCCTGCACACCGCTGAGCGATGAACGGCTGCTGCGCGTCCATCCCCGCCGGCACATCGAACGCGTCGAGGCGCTGGCCGCCCGCGGCGGCGGGTATCTGGACCCTGACACCTATGTCAACCCCGGCTCTGCGCATGCCGCACGCCTCGCGGCCGGCGGGCTGGTCAATCTGACTTTGGCCGTGCTCGATGGTCAGGCCCGCAACGGCTTTGCCTTGATTCGACCGCCGGGGCATCATGCCACGGCGGACGCCGCGATGGGCTTTTGCCTCTTCAGCAACGTGGCCCTGGCTGCGCGCACCGCACAGGCCGAGCGCGGCGTGCAGCGGATTTTGATCGTAGACTACGATGTCCATCATGGCAACGGCACCGAGGCCATATTCTATGACGATCCTGGTGTGCTCTTCTTTTCGACGCACCAGTACCCGTATTACCCTGGTACTGGCGCCATCCATGACACCGGCGCCGGCGCGGGCATAGGCGCCACGATCAATGTGCCGCTGCCGCCCGGCGTCGGCGACCAGGGCTACGGGGCGATCTTCCAGCAGATTTTATGGCCGGCCGCGCGACGTTTTCAACCCCAACTGATCCTGGTCTCGGCTGGCTACGATGCGCACTGGGATGATCCGCTCGCCGGCATGGCGTTGTCGTTGACCGGCTATGCGCACCTGGCCCTCGAACTGCTAGGCATGGCGAACGAACTGTGCGCCGGCAAGATCGTGTGTGCGCTCGAAGGGGGCTACAACCTGGACGTGCTGGCGTACGGGGTGCTCAACACACTCCGCTTGCTGCATGATCCCCAGGCGGTCATCCAAGACCCGTTTGGCCCCGCGCCGCGGCCCGCGCGTGACGCCGGCGGCTTGATTCAGCGCGTACGCGCGCTGCACGGTCTACCGTAACCTGACATCAAGCGTAATTCCAGAACCAGTAGGCCAGCCCCTTCCACTCGCCCCACTGCGCAAACGCGGCTTCCACCTCGGCGCGGCTGATGGGCTGGCCGTCGTGCCATTCCTTCGACACCAGCTTCAGCGCCCAAGAATCCACGGGAATGAAATCGTAGCGGCCAAGGATCATGAGCAGGTTAGCGGCCGCATAATCGCCGATGCCCTTGATGGCAAGCAGCTGCTTGCGCACCTCCAGCGTCGGCGCGGTGGACTCTTTGAGCGCTTCCAAGTCCACCGTGCCCGCAGCCACAGCCTGCGCCAGGCCTAAGACAAACGGCGCGCGAAAGCCCAGTCTGGCGTTCGCGCGCATGTCCTGCTCGCTGGCCGTGGCCAGGCGCGCAGCCGTGGGAAAAGCCCGCTGCCCTGGCGCGTGCGCGTGCTCTGCGCCATAGCCCTCCACCAGGCCGCGCACCATGCGCTTCGTCCCCGCCCACGAGGTGTTGACCGTGCACAGCGTCTTGATTGCGTCTTCGAACAGCGTGGCCGAGCGCAGGATGCGCCCGCGGCCTTGCTCGGCCATGTGCGCCAGCTTCGGTTCGGCGCGCGCCAGGTCATAGAACGACGTGAGGTCCTGATCCAGCCCCAGCATCCATGTCACGCGGCCGATGAGTTCCTCCTCCTCAGCCGGGGTCAAGGCCGCGGTCGTCTCCAGCCGCACATCGCCGCTTGGATCTGGGCGCACGCGCAGGTCAATCACCTGGCTGCTGCTCAGCTCCATCACATAGTCGAAGCCGCCCGATTCCTGATCGTGGCGGAACGGCGCCAGCTGCACCCAGCCATGGGAACTGACCACGACCGACAGATTAAACGGCGGGCGCGCCGACAGCAAAAAGTTCATCGCTTACTCGCCTTTGCAATGTCACCATCCCAAATACCAAGCATCCTCATCACCTACACTCTCCCACCATGATCTCCGGTCTCCGGTCTCCGCTCTCCTAATCCCGGTGCGCGCTGGGCAAGAACTGCGGCGGCCGCCGGGCCAGGGTGGCTTGCTCGAACGCGTAGCCCAGGCGAATCAAGGTTGCTTCCTGGTACGCACCGCTAAAAAACGACAGGCCGATCGGCAGGCCGGCGATCAAACCGGCCGGTACGCTGATGTGCGGATAACCGGCCACCGCGGCGGGCGACGTGCAGCTGCCCTGGTAATGATCGCCATTGACCGGATCGGTCAGCCAGGGTAAGGTGCAGGTGGCGGCGACGATGGCATCCAGCCGATGCGTGCGCAGCGTGGCGTCAATGCCTTCATCCCGCGCCAGGCGCTGGTTGGCTGCCAGGGCTTGCCGATACGCTGGATCTGTCAACAGCCCCTGCGCCTGCGCTCTGAGCATCAAATCATGTCCGAAAAAGGGCATTACTTGCTCGGCGTGGCGTTCATTATATTCGATGATTGCGGCCAGCGAGCGCGCGGGCGCCGCCGCGCCGCGCTGCGCGAGATAGGCGTCGAGTCCGGCCTTGAATTCGTAGAGAAGCACTTGTCCCTCGTTGGCGTCCAATTGACCGGCGGTTAAAACGGGCGCGGGATCAATCACCTCCGCGCCCTCACGGCGCAGCACCTCCAGGCAGATTGCCAGCAGCCGATCCACCTGTTCGTTGAAGCCGAAGAAGTTGCGCGCCACACCGATGCGCGCGCCGACTAGCCCATGTGGATCGAGGAACGCCGTGTAGTCCTGGTGGATCGGACCGTCGCGATTCACCGTCGCGGCATCCTGCGCATCGGCCGCGGTCATGGCGCCTAACAAGATGGCCGCGTCGGTCACGCTGCGCGCCATGGGGCCGGCGGTGTCTTGGCTGTGTGCAATGGGGATGATGCCGCGGCGGCTGATGAGTCCGACCGTCGGCTTGAGGCCTACAATCCCGTTGACCGACGCGGGCGAAGTGATCGAGCCGTCGGTTTCGGTGCCCACAGCCGCGGCGCACAGATTGGCCGCCACCGCCACGGCCGATCCCGAACTGGAGCCAGAGGGGTTGCGATCGAGAGCGTAGGGATTGCGCGTTTGCCCGCCGCGGCTGCTCCAGCCGCTGGTGGAGTGGGACGAGCGGAAATTGGCCCATTCGCTCAGGTTGGTCTTGCCCAGGATAACCGCACCCGCCTGGCGCAGTTGGCTGACGATGAAGGCATCAGCCGGCGCAGGGGCACCAACCAGCGCCAACGAGCCGGCCGTGGTCTGCATCTGATCGCCCGTGTCAATGTTGTCCTTCAGCAGGATGGGGATACCGTGCAGCGGGCCGCGGGCGCCGCTCTGGCCGCGTTCGGCATCCAGCGCCGCGGCGATGGCGACGGCCGCTGGGTTGATCTCGATGACGGCGTTGAGGGTTGGCCCTTGCCGGTCCAGCGCGGCGATGCGCGCCAGGTACATCTCCACCAGGCCGCGGCTGGTGAGCGTCCCCGCGGCCATGCGCGCCTGCAGTTCTTGAATCGTCATTTCTGGGATAGTCATCCGCAGTCTCCGCGACTGAAATGCGCCGCGTGTGCGGCAAAGTCATTGTAGCACAGCGGCGCGCGGGATCGCAAACGACAACGATTGACCCGGCTTCTCAGTTTTTGTTGATTGAAACGGTGTGGAAACGCAGCCAGGCGATGATTTGCGCAAAGGACATGGCCGACTGGGCAACGGCGAGGGTAAAGGTTTCTAACTCGTGGTTGGCCGCCGTCAGCCGCCATCCGTTACGGCGCAAGAATAGGCCGGTCGCCGTAATACCCACGCGCTTGTTGCCATCCACAAAGGGATGGTTGCGGATGATGGAGTCCAGCAGCGCAGCGGCCTTGTCGAACAGATCGAGGTACAGGTCCTCGCCGCCAAAGGTCGCTTGAGGACGGGCGACCGCCGAGGCCAGCAGGCCCAGGTCTCGCATGCCTGGGCTGCCGCCGGTTTCAGAGAGCAAACGCATATGGATGAAGAGAACCTGCTCCACGGTGAGATAGTTCACCCTTTGGCCAGCGCCTCCAGGGCGGGGCGGTATTGAACAATGAAGTCGCTCAACTGGCGGGCGAACTCCTCGTCAACACCGTCGAACGCGACCGGCGTCGGGGTAAGCTCGATCAGGCCCCTGGTCCGATCAAACTGCAAGTCCACTTCAGCGCCTTCAGTCAGGCGCAGGGCATCGAGCCACTCCTTTGGCAGCGAAACAACGATGCTGTTGCCAGTTTTGAAAATCCTGCGCATCATGCCCAACACCTCCACGATGAACGATAGCTGTATAGACACTGTAAGCACGTTGATCATATCACGCGCGCAAGCTTGGCGCAAATCTCAGCCAAAAGGTGCGGCGCGCCGCGATGGCGCTTGGCGCAGGAGCGGCTTTGCGCTACAATCCCCTTGTCCGCCGGGATTATCACCGTTTTGCACACGAGAGGCTGTCATTGTCATGTCCGCATCAACCACTGGCACCACC
>CAZEPA010000009.1:0-20294 GCA_964513955.1 uncultured Anaerolineae bacterium
CCGGCGCTGACCTGGTGGTGGAGGTGGTCAGCGGGGAGCCTGGCGACCGGGAACGTGACTTGGTAACTAAGCGCGACGAATACGCCCATGCGGGGATTCAGGAGTATTGGTTGGTTGACCCACAGATGGAAACGGTCGTGGTCCTGACTCTCCAAGGCGCCTCCTATGTCACACATGGCATTTTCAGGCGCGGCGAGTTTGCCCGTTCACCGTTGTTGACCGGATTCTCGGCCGCCGTGGATGCTATCCTGGACGCGGCCACGGTCTAGAGCCATTGATTTATCGCGGCGCTATCCGCCCACCTCAAGCCCCAACGCCGCGGCTGACATCCCAGCCGCCTGCCAGGCATGCGCCAGGTTGGCCGTACTGTGGGCGCGCCCCACGCGGCCGTCAGGGCTGAGGCAAATCACGCCGGCCAGGCCGTTCAATTTCTTCTGCAGGCCGCTGATCGCAGCTTCGGCCGCAGCCTGGGGATCGCCCAGGCGTGCGATCAAGTCCACGGTCACGCGCGCCAGGGTTGTGCGCATGATGTGCTCGCCCCACCCAGTGCAGACGGCCGCACCCAAGGTATTGTCGGCATAATAGCCGCAGCCAGGAAGGGCCGAATCGCCGACGCGGCCCGGCAGTTTGAACGATGTGCCGCCGGTGGAGTTGCCTGCGGCCAGCATCCCTGCGGCGTCAAGCGCCACCGCGCCCACGGTGTCAGCCGTCGCCAGACCGAATTCGGCCTGGCGGTCAAGTCCAAGCGCACGGTGCTGGCGCCAGTTGGCGAGTTCACGCGGCACAATCAGATCCGTGGGCAAGCAGGTGGGGAAACCAATGCCGCGGGCAAAGGCGTCCGCGCCAGCCCCTGCCAGGAGAACGTGCTCTGTCTGGGTCAACACGGCGCGCGCCAGGCTGATGGGATTGGATACCGTACGCACAGCCACCACACTGCCCGCGCGCAGATCACCGCCTTCCATCAAGCCGGCATCCAGTTCTACGTCTCCGGCCAGGTTGAGAACGGAGCCGCGCCCCGCGTCGAAGGTCGGATCGTCTTCCAGCAGCCGAATAGCGGCTTCCACCGCATCCAGCGCGCTGCCGCCCTGACTCAGAATTTGCCAGCCGCGCGCGTGAGCAGCCTGGCAACCGGCCAGATGCGCGGCGTGTTGCTCACGTGGGATTTGCCACGCGCCTCCGTGCACGATGAGAGCCATTGGCATTGGAAATGTCCTTACGATGGGATTTGAGCACCTGAATTAGGATAACATATACCGCCGCGACCGTCAAGCAATCGGCCTTTTGCCCTACGCGTGGTATACTACGGCATCATGTCCCTGCTGATTGACGGTCACAATTTGATCGGCGTTTTGCCTTCGATTGACTTAGGCGATCGCGACGATGAAGGCCAGCTCCTCGCGCGCCTGCGCGCGTACCGCGGCTTTACCGGCAAGGCGATGATCGTCTTTTTTGACTCCGGCGATACGCCAGGCCGCGCCGATCATCGCTCGACGCCGGGGGTGCAGGTGCGTTTTGCGCGGCGCCCACAAACGGCTGACGATCTGATCGTGACCTTTCTGCGCAAAAGCGCACAGCCCGGGCAGTATGCGGTGATCACGAACGACCGTGAGTTGGCCGGACGTGCGCGGCAGTTGGGCGCCAGCGTCATCAGCGCACATGACTTTGCGGCCAAAATGACATCCGCAGGACAGCCCGCCGTCGCGGCGACGCCTGATGAGACGCCCAGCCCGCGCGACCCGGCCTTTGCCGATCTCTACAGTGGCTTCCTGGCCGCGGAAAAGGACGCAGTCCGCTTCAGCAACCAGCCCGCCCACGGGTTTGAATGGTGGCAGGAGCAGCTCTACGGCGAGGATGTGACGCTGGCCGAAAATGCCGTGCACTGGCTGCGCCGCTTTGCACCACGAGCGCGCGCCTTACCCGTCTTGCTGGATGCCTTGACGCACCACCACGCACGCGTGCGAGCCGCCGCCGCGTTGGCGCTTGGGCAAATGGATGCGCCTGCGGCGGTTGAACCCCTGATTGCGTGCTTGCGTCAGGATACATCCTCCCTGGTGCGCGAGGCCGCAGCGCAGGCTTTGGGTCAATGGTCCACGCCTGCCGCCTTGACCGCGCTGCAGGCCGCTTTGACCGATCCCAAGCGCAATGTGCGCAAAACGGCCGCCGCTATTCTGGCCGCGTCGAGACCCAAACGGGTTTGAGCAAATCGCTATTTCACTCAATGAGGAGAACGACACCGTGACCGAGTCCAACTTGCCCCCTCGTGCTGAGATTCCGCCGCACTACCGGTGGAATGATGCCAGTCTTTTTTCATCGTGGGAAGCCTGGGAGGCTGCGTTAACTCGCGTTCAGGCTGAACTGGACGCTGTGCGCGCCTTTCAAGGTCATTTGTGCGCCGAACCGGCCACGCTCTTGGCCGGCCTGACCGCCATCGAGCAGGTGATGCGCCAGGTGGGGCAGCTCTACACCTACGCCAGCATGTCCCATTTTGTGGATATGACAGATCAGCCCGCCGGCGCCGCCTTCAGCCGTGTGATTAGTCTGTTTGGGCAGGCGCGCGCGGCCACGTCGTTTGCTGAGCCAGAGATGCTGAGCTTGGGCGCCGAAACCCTGGCCGCCTGGCAAACGGATGAACCAGCCCTGGCTGTTTATGCGCACTATTTCCACAATTTATTCCGCAAACAGGCTCATGTGCGTTCGGCTGAGGTTGAAGAGCTTCTCGGCATGTTGGCTGAGCCGTTTGCCGGCGCCGAAACAACGGCGGATCAGCTGCGCAGCACCGACCTCAAGTTGGCGCCAGCCACAGCCGCCGATGGCCGTCAGGTGCAGGTGACGCTGAGCAATTACGGCGAGATGATGACCAACCCTGACCGCGAGCTGCGTCGCACGGCCTGGGAAAGTCAAACCAGCGGATTGCTGTCCATGAAGAACACCCTGGCAGCCGCGCTGGAAACGTCGGTCAAGCAGAATGTGTTTGACATGCGCGCGCGCCGTCACGCCTCGACGCTGGAAGCCTCGTTGTTCAACGCCAACATCCCGGTGGAGGTCTTTCATAACCTGATCGCCACCTTTCGCCGTCATCTGCCCACCTGGCATCGCTATTGGGCCGTGCGCCGGCGCGCGCTCGGCGTTGAAAAGCTGCAGCCGTATGACATCTGGGCGCCGCTGACCGGCGACAAAACCCAGATCAGTTATGAGCAGGCCGTGGACATCATCGCCGCGGCGCTGCAGCCGTTGGGCGACGATTACGTTGAAATTTTGCGTCAGGGCGCCGTGACGGATCGTTGGGTGGACGTTCTGCCAAACGCCGGCAAGGTCGCCGGCGCCTTCTCAACCGGCTCGCAAGGCACCTATCCTTTCATTCTGATGAGCTACCACAGCGATCTCTTCAGCCTCAGCACGTTGGCGCACGAGTTGGGTCACTCGATGCAATCGTACCTGACCTGGCAGCACCAGCCTTTCGTTTATGCAGATTATTCGCTCTTTGTGGCCGAAGTCGCCTCCAATTTCCATCAGGCGATGATGCGCGGCTACTTGCTGGCTCAGCCCAATCAACCAGCCTTCCAGATCGCCGTGATTGAAGAGGGCATGTCCAACTTCTTCCGCTATTTCTTCATCATGCCGATGCTGGCGCAGTTTGAGCTGGAGATTCATCAGCGCGTCGAGCGTGGTCGCGGCGTCACGGCCGACGACATGATCAACGTGCTGGCTGATCTCTACGCCGAAGGCTTTGGCGACCTGGTCGCTCTGGACCGCGAACGGGTGGGAATGAACTGGGCTGCTTTTGGTCATTTGTTTGCCGATTACTACGTCTACCAGTATGCCACCGGCATCTCGGCCGCGCATGCACTGGCTGCACGGATTCTACACGGCGACGCCAACGCTGCGGCGGCCTATCGCAAATTCCTGGCCGCGGGCAGCTCGCTCTACCCGCTGGAGGCGCTCAAATTGGCGGGCGTGGACATGACCACGCCGCAGGCAGTGGAGGATACCTTCGCCGTGCTGGCCGAACTGGTCGAGCGTCTGGACGCCTTGACATCGTAACCCTGTTCACCCCACAAATCAGCCACCAGCAAGATGAAATTGCATTCTCAACGAGGGAACCACTATGACTGACGCACGCCGCGCGGCGCTGGCCTTTGCCGAGGCCCAGCGCGCGCGCTTCTTAACCGAATACCAAGATTTCTTGCGCATCCCCTCCATTTCCACTGATCCTGCCCACGTGGCCGACATCCAGCGGGCGGCCGCCTGGGTTGCCGACCGTCTGCGCGCCCTGGGCATCAGCCGCGTGGAAGTCATGCCGACGGCGCGCCATCCGGTCGTCTTTGGCGAATGGTTGGGCGCAGGGCCGGCTGCACCCACGGTGTTGATTTATGGGCACTATGACGTCCAGCCCACCGATCCCTTGGCCTTGTGGACCAGCGATCCCTTCACGCCGACCTTCGTGGGTGACTACATCCATGCGCGCGGCGCCTCTGACATGAAAGGCCAGGTGACCGCGGTCTTGAACGGCATCGAGTCCGCGCTGCACGCCGGCGGGATGCCCGTCAACCTCAAGTTCCTCATCGAGGGGGAAGAAGAAATCGGCTCACCCAGCATGGCTGACTTCCTGACCGCTCACCGCGATCTACTGGCGAGCGATTTCTCGCTCAATGCCGACGCCGGCGGCCTGGTGAATGGGATACCGGCCATCGGCTATGCCTTGCGCGGCCTGGCCTACTATGATCTGACCGTTTATGGCCCTGAGCGCGACCTGCACTCCGGCGGCTTTGGCGGCGTGATTCACAACCCCGCGCAGGTTTTGTGCGATCTGGTAGCCGGCATGCACGATGCCAGCGGTCGCGTCACCTTGCCTGGATTCTATGACCGCGTGCGTCCGTTGAGCGACGAAGAACGCGCCGAGCTGGCGCGCCTGCCATTTACGGATGAGCACTTTTGCCAGCAAGCGGGCGTGACCGCGTTGTGGGGCGAGGCTGATTTCACGGCTGTGGAACGGGTCGGGGCGCGACCGACGCTGGAGGTCAACGGCCTCGTCTCCGGCTTCACGGGCGAAGGTTCAAAAACCGTCTTGCCAGCCAAAGCCCAGGCCAAGATCTCCATGCGCCTGGTGCCTGACCAGGATCCGCACGAGGTGCGTGGTCAGTTCCTCAGTTACCTGGCGGCCCATGCCCCCGCGACGGTGCGCTGGGAAGTGAAAGAACTCAATACGGCCTCAGCGGTCATCACCGAGCGAGCGACACGCGAAGTGCGCGCGTTGCAGGCCGCCCTGGAAACGGTGTGGGGCACGGCTCCTGTCTTCACCCGCGGCGGCGGCAGCGTGCCCATCGTGGCTGACCTCAAGCGGATTGTAGGCATTGATTCGGTGTTGACCGGCTTCAGCCAGCCTGGCGACCGCATCCATTCTCCCAACGAACGCCAGCATCTTCCCAACTGGTCGCGCGGTACGGACGCGGTCATTCACTTTTTGTATAACTTGTCACCCTGATCTGAATCATGTCACATTCTATCTTCACAGCCTCAGCGCCGGGCAAGATAATCCTGATGGGCGAACATGCCGTGGTCTACGGCCGGCCGGCCATGGCCGCGCCCGTCTTCCAGGTGCAGGCCACGGCCACGCTGACCGTGGAAGACGGCGCGACCGGGCTGTGGATTGACGCCGCGGACGTGAACCAGCGCTTCGCTCTTTCTGCGGCGCCGACGGCTGATCCCTTGGCGCTGGCGCTGCGCTTGACCCTGACCGCGGTGCAGCGTCCCGCGCCCGGCGGCGAGCTGCGCATCCATTCGACCATTCCCGTGGCTGGCGGCATGGGCAGCGGCGCGGCTGTTTCGACCGCGATTATAGGTGCCGTCGCCGCCTGGGCCGGGCAGGCATTGCCGCCGGCGGCTGTGTCAGCCCTGGCCTACGAGGTGGAACGCCTGCACCACGGCACGCCGAGCGGGATTGACAACACGGTCATCGCCTACGCCCAACCCGTGTGGTTCGTCAAAGGGCAACCGCCGCAGCCCTTTGCGATTTCACACCCCTTCTGGCTCGTGATTGCCAGCACGGGCATCGCCAGCCCGACGCGTGAAACCGTGGGCGATGTGCGCCGCGGCTGGCAGGCCGATCCAGCCCTCTTCGAGGGCTTGTTCGATCAAGTGGCCGGGCTGGTCAACGCGGGACGCGCAGCCATGCTGGCCGGGGACTGGTCCAGCCTGGGCGCGCTGATGACGGCGAATCATACCATCCTGGGTCAAATCGGGGTCTCGGCGCCGAACCTGGATCGCCTGGTGGCCGCGGCCAACGCCGCAGGCGCGTGTGGCGCCAAGCTCAGCGGCGGCGGTCGCGGCGGCAATGTTATTGCTCTGGTAGAGCCTGCCACGGCGGCCGCTGTGGAGCAGGCGATGCGCGGCGCCGGCGCGACCGCGGTCATCATCACGCCCGTTGGCGTCAATACCTGAAATCACCTATGGATCAACGTACTTTTCTTGAACATGTCAGCGCCGAGGGCCAGGTCATCACCATTGACCGGCCAGTTGACCCCCACCTGGAATTGGCCGCGGTCAGCAGCGCCATCGAAGATGAAGCCCCGGGCCGTGTGGTGCGCTTCCGTCACGTGATTGGCAGCGCGTACCAGGTCGTGACCGGTTTGTGCGCGGATCGGCGCCACTTTGCCCTGGCCCTGGGCTGCACTGCGCCTGAGTTGATCTTTCGCCTGGCCGCGGCCCTGGCCGATCCTCAACCGCCGCCCATCGTGCCAGGCGATCAGGCGCCATGCCAGGAGGTGATCGAGCCGACGCCCGATCTAGAGACAATTCCCTTCTTGACGCACTGGGCCAGCGATGCCGGGCCTTACGCGACAGCCGCCGTGCTCTTCACAAACGATCCAGACACGGGCGCCAATGCCTCTTTTCACCGCGTCTTACGCCTTGGGCCGCGCCAGGCCGCCTTGCGTTTGGTCGAACGCCGCGGCACAGACAGCGCCCTGCGTAAGACCCGCAGCGACCTGCCAGTGGCGATCTGCATTGGTCTTCCCTTGCACGTTTTGTTGGCAGCCTCCATGGCCCCGCCTCCCGGTGTAGACGAGCTGACGATCGCGCAAGCCCTGGCGCCGACGCCGCTCGTGCGCTGTTGTACGAACGATCTGCTCGTGCCGGCCGCGGCTGAAGTCGTGATTGAAGGCCGCTTGACCCATCGCCTGACGGCCGAAGGCCCGTTCGTGGACCTGACGCAGACGCTTGATTTTGTGCGTCAGCAGCCCATGCTCGAAGTAGACTGCATTACCCATCGCCGCCAGCCCATTTACCATGCGCTGCTGCCTGGACGGCTGGAGCACAGGCTGTTGATGGGCATGCCGCGTGAACCGACCATCTTGCATGAAGTCAACCAGGTTTGCCGCTGCCTCAATGTCAACATTACGCCAGGCGGCGCCAGCTGGCTGCATGCCGTGGTGCAGATTGACAAACAGGCGCCAGATGATGGCCTGCGGGCCATCGAGGCAGCCTTCCGGGGACACAGTTCGCTCAAGCACGTCGTGGTGGTGGATCATGATGTAGACCCGTTCAATCCGGCCGATGTGGAGTGGGCCATTGCCACCCGTTTTCAGGCCGGCCAGGGACTGCATCTCTTTCCCGGCCAGCCTTCCAGCTCGCTTGACCCTTCGGCCATCCACATCCCCGGACAAAAGTCACGTTCCGATAAACTCGGCGTGGATGCCACCATGTTTTGGAGCACGCGAACTGGCCCGCGCGAACCGGCCGCCTATCAAAAGGTGACCTTTCCCCCGGTTGATCTGAGCCGCTATCGCACAGCGTAATCCATTCGGCTGATTGTGTAGGCATGGAGATCAGATGAGAAACACATCACCTTCCCGCAAACCCCCTGGCACGCGCCGAGACTCCGCCCCCGCGGCGCTGCGCACTTTCATCGCTGTGGAGTTGGATGCCGAGGCGCGTCAACAACTGAAAACCCTGCAAATGGCCTTGCATCCCCTGATGCCGCCGGGCCTGGTGCGTTGGGTGGCGCCGGAAAACATCCACATCACCCTCAAATTCCTGGGCGACACGCGGCCTGACCAGGTGGCGGCTGTGACAGCGGCCCTTGACAGCCTCGGGTCTGCGATCTTGCCTTTTCAAGTCACGCTGGCCGGCCGCGGTTGTTTTCCCAATTTCAGACGTCCGCACGTGGTGTGGGCCGGGCTGGTGGATCGTGGACAGCGCCTGCAGAAGCTGACCGATGCGGTCGAACGAAGCGTCTCGCCGCTGGGCTGGCCCACAGAGGCGCGGCCATTCACCCCTCATTTGACAATTGGCCGCATCAACGACAGCGCCACCAGTCGTGAGCGCGCGCTGTTAGGCGCAGCGATTGAACAGTTCGAGGTAGGTGAACTGTGCACGTTGGCCGTGTCCGCCATTACCTTCATTCGCAGCGATCTGCAGCCAGGCGGGCCGATTTATACGGCGTTGCGGGAGGTAAAGCTGGGGAGCTAGGAAGTACAGAGTGTAAGGTCAGCGTTCATCATTCAGCATGGCCCCTGGGCGGGCAAGGGGCGGACGCTGGCGCTGACCTAGCTGCAGCAAGGCGGCCAGCGCGCCGAAAGCCAGGGTGGCGAGCAGGAAGCTGAAGAGGGCTTCGGCGGCCACACCGGTCAACTGGGCCTGAAGCTGGCCGGGCCAATCAGCCTGAAAGCCTGCGGCGGACCAAAGGCCGCTGACGCCTTGTCCGGCGATGCCCAGATAGGACTCAGCGCCGATTCCGTTCCAGCCTTGCCCAAAGCGGCCGTCGGCTACAAGCGCCAGGCCAAGCAGCCCGCTGAGCGCGCTGAGGCCAAAGACGCTGACGCTGCCGGAGCGATCGTCAAGGAGGAGCACCTCTTCGATTAAGTAGCCAAAGAGCGGAACGAGCAGCCCACTGAAGGCGCCCAGGCCAAGAGCCGCCCACGGCGGCACGAATCCGGCCACGGCCAGGCCGCTGATCACGCCGGCCGTCAGCCCGCGTGCAGCCATGAGCGGATCAGCATGTTCGGCAGCGAACCATGTGTAGGCGATGGGCAGCAGCGCGCCGCCGGCGCCGGCCAAGACGATGTTGACCGCAGGCAGCGCGGCCGTCAGGTGCAGCCAATCGAGCAGCGGATTGCTCAGCGCCCAACCGACGGCGCCCACCAACACGAAGCCCGCGCCCGTGATGGCGAGCAGCGGCAAATGCACCGGCGGCAACGGAATCACATCAGCACCCGTGCGTCGGGCGCGCCGGGGCACAAAGACCAGGAGGCCGGCCAGGGCCGTGGCCGCGCCGACGAGGAAGACGGGGCCAACGCCCGCAAAATCAACCAGGCCATGCCCAAGCCCGAGGTTGCGGCCGAGGTTGGACAACCAGCCGCCGCCGACGCTCCAGTTGCTGGTTAAAGGGTAGAGCAGCCCACCGCTGAGAATGCCGCCGAACAGAGTGACGGACGCGGGCGCTCGTCCGCGTAGCGCCAGGAGCGGAATCAGCGTGGCAGTGATAACCCAGGGCAACCGACTGAAAAAAAGGAGATAGGCGTCTGAGGTGGCGCCGGCCCCGAGCAGACCAAAGCCGCTCAAGCCAGCCATGCCCCAGCCGACGCCCCAACTTTCGGGCAAGGCCGACCATTCCCAGACGAGCTGATTGAAGCCAGGACGACCATCCACCAGGCCGATGCCGCCAAATTGTAGGGCAAAACCGACGGCCCAGTTGCTGAGCACAGCCAGTCCAATGACAGCCAGAAAAGTCAAGGTTGCTTGACGGGCCTGCTCGGGTTCCAGACCGCCAGCAACCACGAGGGTAAGTCCCAAGGGGAGCAGGAGCGCAAGCGCGGCGCTGAACAGCGCCAATACAAGCGGCGTATCAGGCGTCGTTGCAGAGGCTGCGTGCGCGGGAAAGGCAGCGATGAGACTGGCAAGCAACGCAATGGGCAAGCACCGGCAGATGCGCATGAGGATAAGCTCCTGATTAGGCCCACAAATGGATGACAAGATTTTCATCTTGAGGCCAAGTGTACCAGAGATTGCACGAAGGCCAAAATGGCATCGCCCCAACCTGCGAAGCGGATGTGGAAACGCAGCCTGCGCAGGGATTGCGGGAGCGCGGACCTGGCTGGTTGGCTGGCCCGCGAAGGGGATCGTTTGAGATGATGAAAGACCGTTTGATCGCCTGGGGCCTGGGCCTCGCCGCACTGGCGTTGTACGGCATGACCGCTGCGCCGACCGTTGCCACCGTGTTCGATGATAGCCTGGAATTTCAGGTCGTGCTGCCTACGTTGGGCATTGCTCACCCCACCGGCTACCCGCTGTACACTCTGCTTGGCTGGCTGGTCACCCGTCTGCTGCCGCTCGGCGATGCGGCCTACCGCGCCAATCTGTTTTCCGCCCTGGCGGCGGCGCTGACGGTGGCGCTGCTCTACCGGCTGCTGGTGCGCGTCACCGGGGCGCGGACGCCGGCGCTGCTGGCAGCGGCTCTCTTCGCCATCTCCCCCCTGTGGTGGTCACAGGCAACGCTGGCTGAGGTCTACGCGCTGCATGGCCTCTTTGTGGTCGCGCTGTGGCTGGCGGCCTTCGATGAACGCCCGGCCCGCGTCCGATCAGCCCTTCCCGCTGCTCTGCCTGCAGCCCTACTTGTGCTGAGCGGCCTGGCGTTGACGCACCACCGGATGACGCTCCTCATGGCGCCGGGCCTGGCGCTGTGGGTTGGCATGCGCTGGTGGGACAGCCGTCGCCCAGGAACAGGTTTTAGCGCGGTCGGTTGGTTGAAGACGGCAGTGCTGGCCGCGCTGCTGCTGCTGGCGCCGCTCCTGCTCTACGCTTATGTCTGGCTGCGCGGCCAGGCCATTCCCACCACGGCCGGCGCCTGGCTGAATACCTGGCCTGCCTTCTGGCAACACATCACCGCCAGCGCGTACGGCGCCTTCTTCGCCGGCCATACCGCCAGCCGCGGCGCATCGCCGGACGTGGTGCAGCTCCTCTTGGCGCAGCTTGGCCCGGCCGCCGTCCTGCTCGGTGTGTGGGGGCTTTTTCCCTGGCCGCTGCAGGGGCGACGTTGGTTGGTGTTGGCGTTGACGCTGGCCGCGCAGGCGGCTTTTGCGCTCAGCTATCAAACCGCGGATGCCGAAGTCTTTTTCCTGCCCGTCGTGCTGCTGTTCACCCTCTTTGCTGCGGCGGGAATGCGGCAAGCGCAAGATGCCGTACTACTTGGACTGGCGCAGATGCGGCGGGCTGGTTTGCGCCTGCCAGGTCGTTTTGCCTGGTATCGAACCGCCGTCCAGGCTGCGCTGGCTGTAGTCGTGGCTTGGGCTCCTGTGCATCAGGCCTGGGCTGCGCTGGCCGCCGCGCCGCCCGCGCCTCAGACGTGCGAACAGGTGTTAGCCGTGGGCGTCGCGCCGGCGCTGTCGCCCAACCGCCGCGACGACTGGCGAACCTTCGACTGCGCGCAGGACATCCTCAGCCAGCCGTTGGAGCCAGGCGCAACGGTCATCGGCCTGCTGGGTGAAATCACCCTGCTGCGCTACTTTCAGCAAACCGCCGGTCAGCGCCCTGACCTGACCACCGTAGTGGCTGATGCGGAGGACGCGCGCCGCGCGGCCGTGCTGGCCGCGCTGACCCAGGGCCGCCCCGTCTACCTCTTGCGCCCGCTCGCCGGGCTGCTGGCGTCCCAGTCTGATCGGCCGCCCCTGGCCGTGGATGCCGTCGGCCCGCTCCTGCGCGTGCGCCACGTCGACATGGCGCCGGCGCCAGAACCGCCCACGCTGCTGGCGCCGATCGTCCTCACGCCGGAGATTGAGATCGTGGCCGCCGCGAGTTGGCCGACGCCCGTGCACCTGGGACGCTTGCAGCGACTTGGCCTTGTTTGGCAGGTGCATGCGCCGCCGGCCGACGCCTTGCAGGTTTCGGCGCGCCTGCTCGACGCGTCCGGCCAGGTGGTCGCCCAGTACGATGCGGAACCAGTACACCGGGCGCGCCCCA
The DNA here is from genome assembly GCA_964513955.1 of uncultured Anaerolineae bacterium. Classification (GTDB taxonomy): domain Bacteria; phylum Chloroflexota; class Anaerolineae; order SSC4; family Amarolineaceae; genus Amarolinea. Next base: position 11,953 of record CAZEPA010000009.1, read on the forward strand.
CCGCAACCTGGCGCGCCGGCGAGCGCATCGTAGATGTCTACGACCTGCCGCTGGCGCCGCAGGCGCGGGGGCCGTTCACCCCGCTGCTCATTCTCTACCGGACGGCCGACGGTCAGGAAATAGGGCGGCTGACCCTGCCAGCTTTCGATTAGATGCACACCTCTTCACCCACCCATCTTTCCAATTCATTATACTTGTGGTATGATCGAAGTGCTCTCAGTTGCTCCCCGATCTCCAATCCTTCATTCCAGGTGCGCAGCAGGTTCAGTGCTTGGTGAGATTCATCCTTGCGCTTGAGTCAACCACAGGCATGGGATCGAAATGCAGCACAACAAAGCACGCAACGGAGGTAGATCATGTCCTTACCACAAGCTGATGAACAACTCGTCGAACAGGTGCGGGGGCTGTTGGCTGGTGAGCCCTCTTCCTTGGAGGACTACCAGGCTGGCGACGGTCAACGCGCAGTCATTCCCGCGGATGTGATCCAAGCGCCGGAGGCCGCGCGGGCGCTGGAGCATCCACAGGGCGTGATAGGTTGGCTCTGGGACCAAGTCGCACGTGCGGCTAAGATGGTCATCTGCGGCCCCGACGTGTACGACAAGCTGGTTGCACTGTCGGCCGAGGAGATCAAGACCAAAGTGGATGAATTGCTCGGTGAGCTGATTGCCCGCATCACCGATCGTTTGCCGGTGTGGCTGCGGCCCCTGGTGCCTTTGATCCGCCCCATCGTGGCGCAGGCCATTGCGTTCGAAATTCATCGCGCGCTGAACCAGGGCTTGAAGACCTACTGCGGCGTGGCTTGAACGAACCATCACGCGAGAAACCCGACTTCGAGCTCGAAGTCGGGTTTCTCGCGCCTGGCTCGCAGCACGCGCGTTAGCCGATGGGCAGAGCCCCCAGGCTGAAGCCGCCATCCACCACCAGCACACTGCCGGTTGTAAAGCTGGACGCGTCGGAGGCCAGGTAGAGCGCGGCCCCGGTCAATTCATCCACGGGCGCAATACGGCGCTGGGGCGTGGCCTTCTCCAACATTTGCTTCAACGACGGATTGCCCCACAGCGCAGCCGAAAACTTGGTGCGAATAAAGCCGGGCGCCAGCGCGTTGACCTGAATGTTCTCTGGGCCAAGCTCGGCCGCCAGGGCTTTGGTCAACATGATGACGGCGGCCTTGCTGGTGCTGTAGACGCCCATCATCGGCCCAATCGAAGCGATATTGATGATCTTGCCGCTGCCCTGCTTGCGCATGACCGGCGCCGCAGCTTTGATCAAAAAGAAATAGCCTTTGACGTTGACCTCGAAAATTTTGTCCCAGTGGCTGCCTTCTGCCGTCAGCAGGGGGCCAAAATGAGGATTCGTTCCCGCATTGTTGACGACAATATCCACACGCCCAAAGGTTGCCGCCGCCTGCGTCACCACGGCCTCAGCTTCGGCCTGTTGACCGGCGTGCGCCGCCAGCGCCAACGCCTGCCCACCAGCCGCTTTGATCTTGTCGGCCACCGGACCGACGTTCTCCAGCTTGCGGCTGGTCAACACCACAGCCGCGCCCGCCTGCGCGTACGTGATGGCGATGGCTTCGCCAATGCCGCGAGACGCGCCGCTGATGATTGCCACCTTGCCCGTTAAATCGAATGGATTCACAGATCATCTCTCCGAAAAAGATACCAGGCAGAGGCATGGGGGCCTTCCTGGCCGTGCTGCGCCCAGACCAGGCGCCATGCTGGCGTCAAGAGCGACTCGATCTGCGCCTGATCAAGGCCAAATGAAGCCGCTTGCCCGTCCACGCGCTGGGCGCCGCGGGCGTACAGTAAGAAATGCGCATTTGGCGTAGTAAAGCGACTCAACTGCGCCGCGTAAGATCGCTGCTCCAGCGCGGTTAGGCCGTGCAGGCAGCCGATGTCGAGAGCCAAGTCGAACGGCGCATCGGCCCAGCGCCAATCTGTCACTTCGCCGACCACGAAGCGTATGTGCTGGCTGAGCGCGGCGGCGTCACGTTCGACGCGGCGCCTGGCCCGCCGGATCGCCGCCGCTGCGCCATCCACCCCGATCACTTCCCAACCGTGCCGCACCAGGTAAATCGCGTTCAGTCCCGTGCCGCAGCCCAGGTCAACGGCGCGGCCGGGAATCAATTCACCTGACTGGACCAGGCGTATCACCTCTGGCGGCGTCACACCCGTATCCCAGGGCGTATTGCCAGTCAGATAGGCCAGTCCAAACAGCATTCTACGTTTCCACCCCATGCGCGTGCCTCATTGTGGCGAGATGAATGGATCAGATCAAGGCGTCGCGCCCACAAGCCGGGCGACTGCCAGCCGCTCCTATAGGCGCCGCCCCATCGGGGTGGACCCACATGACGAAATCACGATACGCCCGTGAACGGCAGTCAGAGTTGATCGCCCTACAGGCGCTTCTGCATCTGTACGACTTCCCAGATGCCCTCGCTGAGAGTAATCACAGAGAGGCAGGAATTGCAGTTTGCGACATCCTCCGTGGCCTTGCGCGCCAGGTGGCCGCACGTCGGGCAGACAACCGCCTTGCGCTGCGCCTCTTGGCGCACCAACATCCGCAGGACATCATCCGTGGACCCCAGCTGCATCTCATCCTTCAACATGTCCACCACTTCCTGCTCTTGTGGGTTCAACTGCATCGTGACATGAAATTCGTTTGCCATTGTATTTCGCTTGCCTCCTCTCCCTTGACTATAGCCGAAAAGCAGGCCATTGTCAATCAGCCAATTAACTTAACTTATCAATTTACCAGGATTCAACAGCCCCTCTGGATCGAAGCGCTGACACAGGTCAGCCAGCACGGCCATGCCCAGCGCGCCCTTTTCGTGCGCCAGGTAAGGTTTGTGATCGAGGCCCACGCCGTGCTGATGGCTGATGGTGCCGCCGTACTGCATGATCACCTGGCTGGCAGCCTGCTTGAGCGTCTGCCAGCGGCGCAGCGTTTCGTCTGGGTCAGGCGCAATGCGGAACAGGTAGGTCGTGTAGACGCTGGCGCCGCTGGGATATACATGGGAGAGGTGCGTGAAGACATGCGTCCGCTCGCCAATGTCTTGCAAGCCGCCGTGCAGGACCTTGTCCAGGGCGGCGATCAGCGCGGGCGCCGCAACCCAATCGGCCACGGTCTCCACGGTGTCTACGGCGTAGCCCATTTCCCACAGCGTGTTGCGCAGATACGGCGCGCGAAAACGGTTCTTGTGCCACTGCTGGCCAAACGTGCGTCCTACATGAATGCCGCCGTACTGCCGTGCGAGGTCCATGGCTGCATGTCGCGATAACTTGACCTGTGCGTCGGAGCCGTTGAAGCCTAGAATGAGCATGCACTTGTCCGCGGCGATGCCGCCCACGGCCAAGAAACGTTCCAGGCCCGCAATCAGGCGCGGATGTCCGGCCAGGGCCAGGTTGGTTTGCGTCTCCACGGCCGTGCTAAGGCGCAGCATCGAGAGGGGCAGCCGGGCCTGCACCAGGGCGCGCGCGGCCGCCTGCCCGGCCTCAAAATCGGGGAAGAAGACGGCTCGAAACTCTTCACGTGCCGCGATAGGCGTGATGCGCACGATAGCTGTCGTGAGGATGCCCAGGCGGCCTTCGGAGCCAAGGACGATCTCGCGCAGATCTGGCCCTGCGGCCGAGGCGGCAAACGCGGGCAAGTCGAGTGCGCCGGCCGGCGATTCGAGATGACCGCCAGCAAAGAGACGCTCGATGCGCCCAAAACCCAGAGACTGCTGGCCGCTGGAACGGGTGGCAATCCATCCACCCAGGGTGGAATACTCGAACGACTGTGGAAAATGCCCCAGGGTAAAACCGTGCGCCTGCAGTTGCGCTTCCAAGTCTGGCCCCGTGATCCCAGCGCCAAAGGTCGCCAGATGATTGACGCTGTCTAGTTTCAGCAGCTCGTTCAAGCGGCGCATATCCACTGTCAGCACAGGTGCGTCGCCCACCTGCGGGTTGATGTGACCAACCACGCTGGTGCCGCCGCCGTAGGGAATCAGCCGCGCGCCGGCGGCGCGTGCATAGGCGATGAGCGCGCGCACATCGCCATCGCTCGTGGGATAGGCGACGCCGTCCGGCAGTGCGTCCAGGCGACCGCTGCGCAGAGCGATCCAATCGGGTAGGCTGTGACCGCGCGCATGGCGCACGCGATCAGCCGGGTCATTGAAAACCAGGGGATGGGGAGGCAGGCGCGAGGCCTTCGACAAGCTCAGGCCCCGTGCGGTGAGCCTGTCGAACCGCAGTCGAGCCGCGGCGGCTACCACCGCCTCCCAGCTTGCGTCGCGCGGGGGAAGACCTGGCCCCATCAGCGCCTCTAAGAAGCGCGCGGCTGTTTTGGAGAGCGGGTAGGTGACAGAGTCGTCGCCCCAGCCATTCCAACGTCGCATGATGACACCTCCATCGGTCTACGCGGGTAGATTTCGCTTTCTTTGGAATGCACCCCTGCGGGTCTGCTCAACCCCAGCGCGCCAAAAGCAGCGCAGCCATTACCCGCAGAGCGGCGCTGAGCAGCAGGGCTGTGCGCAGCCCCAGCCAATCGCCGAGCAAAGGGCCGACTAACGAGCCGACGAGGATGGCCAGGTTGAGCACCAGGTTGTGCAGCGCCATGTGCGCGGGGCGGTCGTCCTCTGGCACGCGTTCCATCAAACGGTTGACCAGGCCGCCGCTCGCCAATCCCCAGACGCCGCCGCCCAACAGCGAGGCTGCCCAGATCAACGTGACGTCCCAGGCCAGGCCGGTCAACAGGGGATAGATGCCGTAGAAGGCGGCCCCCACCACGAGAACCCAGTGATGCCCGCGGCGATTGCTAATGCGCACGAGATAGAGCGAGCTGATGAGCGTGGCTGCATTGACCAACGCCGCGGCCAGGCTGATCTGACCATCGGTGAGATGTAGCTGGCGCACCCAAAAGAGAGGGAACAAGGGGACGGGCATGGCTTGAAAAAGGTAAAAAAACAGGTAGGCTGCCAGCATGGAGCCAAAGGGGCCGCGCAGCAAATCGAGCCGGAGCAGCGGTTTGCCGTGGGCGCGGGTCAAGAAGCGCAGCCCCAATGACGTGCGCAGCGTGTCAACCAGACGCAGGCTGCCCGGCTGCGCTGCATCCAGGATGGGGCGGCCAACACGCGCGGGCGCGGCTGACATCGGTCGTAAGAACCACAAGTGATAGCTGCTCATGGCCGCGCCCATCACGCCGATGAAAAAGACCAACTGGTAATTGAGCGGAAAGGGCAGGCGGTCGAGCAGCAGGCCGCTGGTCAGCGAGGCGATGGTCATGCAAACGGCGAGCATGGCGCTGCGCCTGCCCACCACCAGCGCGCGCCAGGCTGGCGGCACCACGTCGGCAAACATCGCGTTGAAAGCGATGGAGATCAAGGTGCCCGGCACAGACATCAGCATAATCACAACTGGAATCGCCCATACCTGGGCCGACGGGGGCAGCAGCCAGGGCAAGATGACGAGCACGGCGTAGCCGGCGCGATTCCAGATCGAGGTGACAAAGACAGTGCGGGTCAGCACCTGGCCTTCGAGCCAACGGCCGGTCGGCAATGACATGAGCAAGTTTACAATGGCCGGCCCGCCGCTCAAGAGGCCGATCTGGATGCCGGTTGCGCCCTGGCGAGCGGCGAAGACCGAGATAAAGGCCATCGCGCTGCCGGCGAGAATGCCAAAGCCGGCGATATCCAGGTAGAGGTGGCCGAAATTCCATCTCAACTCCGGCGTCAGTTGGGCATTATCGAGCGCCATCAAGCGGCGCCATGTCCGAAGAACCACAGAAAGCATACCGTTCCTACTGTCGTTCCAGCGACGACTGCGCAGGGCGCGGCAGCGCGCGATGGTTGGCAACCACGCGCACCTCGCCGTTCGGCACAATGTGCAAAACGCTGTGGTCGTCACTGCGCACATAGGTCGTGCGCAGCGTGACCCGTTCTACGCGTCCTGTAACGCTCCCAATCTCAATGGCATCGCCCACATGGTAGACGTCATCGAGCAGGATCAACGTCCCCGCGATGTAGTCCTTCATGAGGGTCTGCGCGCCCAAGGAGATAGCCAGGCCGGCCACGCTGGCGCCGGCCAGGAGAGGCACCACGTTGATACCCAGGGCGTAGAGGATCATGAAAACGGCCAAGAGGACAATCACCACGTCAATGATACTGCGCGCGGTCTGCAGCAGGGTATGCACACGCAACAACTGCTGCTGGTCGCCTTCAGCAGCGCCCAATCGGCGCTGAACTCGCCGCGCCAGCAGATGAACAACGCGCAGCAGGATCAGCGTGACGAGGATGATAATGGCAATGCGAATGAGCGCATCGCCCCACAGGAACGCCGCCGCGGTCGCGTCGGCGGGTGTTGGCAAAACTGTTGGCATACTCACCTCACATGGTCACGGGGCGGTTCGTGCGGGCGGATTCCAGCAGTGCGCTGATCGTCGCCACATTGCCCCGGCTTTCAGCCAGGCTGACGCGCGACGGTTTCCCCAACAGGACCGCGTCGGCCATGTCTTCGATCTCGCCGTGATACAATGATTCGCCCTCGATCTTGACGATTTCGACCGCGTCGTTGTTATCTCGCAGCAGCACTTCCATATTCGTCTGCGGCTTGAACGGCGTCGGCACCGTCAACGTACGCTCACTGCCCACGATTTCCATGAAGGCGCGGAACGGGAGTTGAAAAGCCGAATCGAACTGCGCCAGGAGGCCGTTGGCAAAGCGCATCTGCCCCGTGAACAGCTCATCCACGCCGCTGTGGCCTGTGATTTGCCAGCCAAACACCTCGATCGGGTCTGCGCCGACCAGGAAACGCGTGAAGCTAATGGGATAACAACCGACATCCCAGATCGAGCCGCCGCCTAGTTCTGGCAGCAGGCGAGGATCCTGACGGTTGGTCAGTAGAAAGCTGAATGCGCCGCGAATCAGGCGCGCTTCACCAATGGCGCCTTGCGTCATCAACTCCTTGACAACCGTCGTTTGTGGGTGATGGCGGTACATGAAGGCCTCAGCCACGACGACCCCGGCCTGCTGGGCTGCGGCAGCCACAGCATCCACATCGGCCACGGTCAAGGCCAGCGGTTTCTCGCACAGCACATGCTTGCCGGCCTGCACCGCTTTGATCGTCCACTCGACATGCATCGCGTTGGGCAGGGAATTGTAGACAATGTCCACATCGGGATCGGCCAGCATGGCTTCGTAACTACCAAAGGTACGCGGAATCCCCCATTGTGCGGCATACGCGGCGGCCTGCGCGGGCGTGCGGCTGGCCACCGCGGTCACGATGTTGCGCTTCGACAGCGGCATGGCGGTCAGAATCGCGCGATTGATGCGTGCCGTGCTCAATAAGCCCCAACGCAAGATCCTCGACATGTGAATCTCTCCTTCATTTTTCATGCGCCTGGCGCTTACGCCCTGGCGCGCCCCAGGCAGGCAGCACAGGTCCACTGCGCCACCCGCGGGGCGGCCTCAAGGGCGAGCAGCGTCGCCCTTTCGCAGCGCGCGAATGACCTTGAGGTCAGTCACGGGAAAAGCATAGCGGTCCAGCTCATCCGGCCGCGCCCAGGCCCAATTGGCCACCTCCAGGGCCTGCGGCTCGCCATACAGCACGCGACAGTGGAACGCATGCAGGGTAATGCGCAAATGAGTGTAGGTGTGCTCCACGGCTGTCAGTTTCGCGCCCACCTCAATCGCAATTCCCAGCTCTTCCATGATCTCACGCTGCAGGCACTCAGGCAGGCTTTCGCCTGGCTCCAGCTTGCCGCCCGGAAATTCCCAAAGGCTGCCAAGCATCCCGTGCGGGGGACGCTGCGCAATGAGCACGCGGCCATCGTCGTTCCAAATCAGCCCGCAGGTCACGTCAAAATAAGGCAGTGCCTTGCGCGGCGCGCGCACGGGCCGAGCATTCTGCACACCACGAGCCTGCGCCAGGCACATGCCCACCAGAGGGCACGTCAAACAGGTTGGATTCTGCGGCAAGCACACCGCGGACCCCAAGTCCATGAGCGCCTCGTTCAAGGGTCCCGCCTGGTCATCCTGCGCCAGGGCCGCCACCATCTCTTCGCTCAAATGCCAAAGGCGCGCCTCAGTGGCCGCCTGGCCCAAAGGCGTGTCCACATCGAAGACGCGGCTCAGCACGCGCTTCAGGTTGCCTTCGAGGGCCGCGGCGCGCTGGCCAAAAGCCAGGCTCAGGATAGCGCCCGCGGTGTAGCGGCCGATGCCGGGCAGCCCGGCGAGCGCCGTGCGGCTCGCGGGCAGCTGCCCGCCATGCTGGCCAACGACGATCTGTGCGGCGCGATGCAGGTTACGCGCGCGCGCATAATAGCCCAAGCCTTCCCAGCATTTTAGAACATCGTCCAGGGGAGAA
>CAZEPA010000010.1:0-19979 GCA_964513955.1 uncultured Anaerolineae bacterium
TCGAAGCGGTCATCGCGCCGGCGACGACGGAATACCTCTACTTCGTAGCCACAGGCGATGGCGGGCACGTGTTTGCGGTCACCGCTGAACAACACGCCGCCAATGTCAAAGCCTACGAAAATCGCAAGTAATCTCCAGGGCGGGCGGTCATTGGATGACCGCCCGCTCTGTCAGTGTCGAACCCTTGACATGCCGATGACCTCTTCCCAAACGCACTCGCTCCGATTTCGCCTTGCTGGCTGGTTCATGACGATCGCGTGCGCGGCGCTGCTCACAAGCTGCACCCCCACGCGTCCTACGCTGAAAATCGGCCTGATTGCGCCATTCGAAGGCGTCTATCGGCCGCTGGGTTATGAGGTGTTGGCCGCGGTCAAGTTGGCGTTACAGCAGCGCAATGCGGCCGGCGACGCGGCTAGCTATGGCATCGAGCTGGTCGCGCTGAATGACGACGGCGCACCCGCCACCGCCGCGCGTCAAGTCGCCGCGCTGGCCGCTGACCCAGGGGTTGTGGCTATCATCGGTCCGTGGCAGACGGAGACCGCGCAGGCCGCAGCGCCCGCCCTGCAAGCCGCCGGTTTGGGCGCTATCATTCCCGCAGCCCTGCCAGACGCCGACCTGGCGCTGGCGCCCAACGCCTATCGCCTGTTCGCAGGCGATGACGCGCTGGCGCATGCCCTGCTGACTGCCGTTCCACCTGGCGCAGACGTGGAGATCAAGGGCGCGCCCGCGGCCTGGGCCACCCGCCTCGTCGCCTTGCTGCCAGCGACAGGCTCCGCCAGGCAGGTGATTCTGTTGACGGGCGATGCTGAAGCCGTAGCCCGCCAGTTGACAATTTCTCCTTGTGTGCGTACTATTATCCTCTGCTTTGCAGGGCCGTCCGTGGGAGAATCCGTGGTGACGGCCCGCGCCGGCGATGCCGCCAACGGCCTGATCTGGGCGACATCGGTGCAGTTGCCCGATTGTGCTGGGCAGGCGGGTGATTTTTGCCTGGCCTATCAAGCCGCAACGGGCGCCGCCCCCAGCGCCTACGCTGCCTTGGCGTATGACGCGACCGCGGCGGTGCTCACTGCCATCGAGGCCAGCGAACAGCCGCAGCGAGCTGCTGTCCTGGCGGCCGTGGGCAAAGTCGAACGACAAGGCGTTTCGGGAATGATTCGATTCAATGCCCAGCGATCCTGGGAAGAAGCTCCCGCCCGGTTGTACCGCGTAGAAGACCGTAAGGTTTTCCGCTGAACCCCAGGCAGTCGCGTGAGCAGCTCAAGGATGAGTGCCCGTAGAGGAGAAATCACTCATGCGTCTACTGATGATTTCATGGGAATATCTGCCGAATCTGCAAGGCGGCCTCGGTCGGCACGTCTCAGATTTGCTGCCCGCTTTATGCAAGCATGATGGCTTGGTTGTGCACCTGGTCACGCCACGCCACAGCGGCGGAGACCCGCGCCAAGAGTTGGGCAACCTGATTGTCCATCGCGTCGAGGCGCCGCAGCCTGATCCCAACGATATCTTTGGCGGCGCCCAGCGCGCCAACAAGCTCATGGAGCAGTACATCGAAACGTTGTGGCAAGAGGTCGGCGGATTTGACCTGATCCATGCGCACGACTGGTTGGTGAGTTTTGTCGCCTTGGCCATGCACCGGGCGCACCAGACGCCGCTCGTTGTTACGTTTCATGCCACCGAACGGGGTCGCAACCGCGGCTGGTTGCCCAACGCTCTGTCGCAGCAAATCCACGACTCCGAAATCGAGCTGGCGCGATCGGCGACCCTCATCATCACGGCCAGCGACTCCATGCGCCATGAAGTGCAGTCATTCTTTGGCGTGAACGCTGACAAGATTCGCGTCATCCCGAATGGCGTCAACACGGCGGCCTTCGATGAGCAGCGAGCGCGAGACAATACCGTAGAGCGGCAGTTGTATGCGCAGCCTGACGAACAGATTGTCTTTCACATCGGCCGCTTGGTGCATGAAAAGGGCGCATCGGTCCTGATGGAGGCAATTCCGTTTGTCCTCAATGCCTTCCCGAAGGCGCGTTTCGTCATCGCGGGACGCGGGCCGCTGCTCGAGCCGTTGAAGCAGCGCGCTGCAGCCCTGCATATCGGCCACAAAGTGCTCTTTCCTGGTTTCGTGACCGACGAAGAGGCCGTACGCATGTTCTGTATCGCCGACGTGGCGGTCTTTCCATCGCTCTACGAGCCGTTTGGCCTGGTCGCGCTGGAAGCAATGGCCGCGCGCACTCCCCTGGTGGTGACGAGCGTGGGCGGACTGGGGGAAGTCGTCGCGCATACTAAAACAGCGATTACGGTCTTTCCGGACGATCCCGGCTCGCTGGCTTGGGGCATCAGCGAAGTGCTGCGTGAGCCAGAAACGGCTCGCCTGCGGGTTGACTATGCATACCGCATGGTGCAAGAAATCTACTCCTGGGATGTGATCGCCGAATCCACCAGGGCGGTCTATCGCGAGGTTGCGCCCGACGAGTAGGCCGCTCAGCCTGGGCCGCACCCACGGCGGCCAGCCGATCGTCGCTGCGCTGGCGGCAGCATTCATTCTGCCGCCGCTGGCGCGCCTGCGGTTCGTTTTGGGCCGTGAAGCATGAAGCGCGAACAGGACGTAGAGCCTGACGCGACCACTCGACCCTGTCTACAGGAAATCGTATGCGCAAAATTGCCATTCTGGGACTCAAGGGCGGTATCGGCAAGACAACCACCTGCGTGAATTTGGGCGCCGCCCTGGCGCAGCGCGGGCAGCGCGTGCTGCTCATTGACACTGACACACAGGCCAATGTCTCTCTGGCCTTGGGCGTTACCCAAGTCAAGAAATCATTGGTGGATGTTCTCATGCGCAAAGCCACGGCCGCCGAGTGCGTGCTTGCTGGGCGTCCCAACCTTGATCTGATTCCGAGCGATCTCGGCCTGTTCAAAGCTCAGCAGCGCATGGTGCTCGAAGTCGCACGCGAAGAGATTTTCACAGAACTGTTCAGCGATCTCGTCAACTACGACTATCAGATTTTGGACTGCGCGCCCTCAGCCTCGCTGTTGACCATCAACGCTGTGGCCTACGTGGAAGAAGTGTATATCCCGGTCTCCATGGAAATGTTGGCGCTGGCTGGCGCGCGCCAGTTCATGGTCTACCTGCGCTCCATCAGTCGCCTGCTTGGACGCGGCGCTGCCATTCGTCTGATTATCCCTACGTTTTTCGACGCTCGCCGCCGCGTCAGCGCCGAAGTTCTCTCGTCGCTCAAGGCCGATTTCGGCGACAAGGTCACTTTTCCCATTCGCATTGATACATCGCTGTCGGAGGCGCCTGGCAAGGGCAAGACAATCTTCGAGTACGCGCCGCGCAGCCGGGGCGCGGCCGATTATGCCCAACTGGCCGATATCGTTGCTCAACTGCCTCCCCTGACTTCCCCGTGAATGGAACACCATCCAATCTACGCGCAGACTGAGGAGAACCACATGGCTCGAACGATTGCTATCGCCAACCAAAAAGGTGGGGTTGGTAAAACTACCACCGTCATCAACCTGGGCGTCGCGCTGGCGCGCATGAAGAAGAAGGTGCTGTTGGTTGACATGGATCCACAGGGTTCGCTGGCCGCCGGCCTGGGACTGGAGCCAGACAGCCTGGACCTGACGATCTACAATGCCCTGCTGACGCCCGAGATGCCCATCAGTCGGGTCATTCGCCCCTACCAGGCCTACATTGACCTGATACCGGCGAACATTGATCTGTCATCCGCAGAGATTGAATTGATTGCGGAAATCCGCCGGGAACTGATCCTGCGCCACATTCTGGAACCGCTGAATTCGTGGTATGATTTCATCCTGATTGACTGCCCGCCCAGTCTGGGGCTGCTGACGGCCAACTCGCTATGCGCAAGCCAAGAAGTGCTGATCCCCCTGCAATGCGAATACTTCGCCATGCGTGGCATTCGGCTTCTACTCAGCACCATTGACAAAATCAAGACACGCCTGAATCCTGACCTGCGCATTCTGGGCATTCTACCCACCATGTATTCGACGGGCACAATTCACGCCCGTGAGGTGGTGGAAGAAATGCGCGCCGTATTTGGCGACCTGGTCTTTGATATCGTCATTCAAAAGAGCATTCGCTTTCCTGAAGCGACGGTTGCCAACCAGGCAATGCTTGACTATGCGGTCAAACACCAGGGCGCCCAGGCCTATCAGGCCCTGGCCCAGCGTGTTGTGGGCAACGAACCGGCGGCCGCGCCCAGCGCGTAGATTGGTCGCAAAGCGCGCGCAGCATGGCCGACGGAGTCGAAGTTCCTCTCAACCGCGGATGATCTTATGCACCAGCGGCGGCGCGGACACCGGCTCGGCCTGGATGGAAATGGCGGCAGCCAGGCGCTCTTGCGCGGCTGTCAGCGCGGCGGGCGTCTGCGCGTGAACCACAGCCAGCGGCTGGCCGGCCTCCACCCAATCGCCCAGGCGCGCGCGGAAGATCAGACCCACGGCCGGGTCAATCGGATCGCCCTTCTTGGCGCGCCCACCGCCCAGGTCCACCACCGTCAGCCCCACCTCTTCCGTGTTGATGGCCGCGACGTAACCGGCGACCGGCGCCACGCAGGGTGCGGCGATGGCGGCCTGCGCCAGGCGCGCCGGATCATCCACCGTTGCCACATCACCGCCCTGCGCACGAACGAACTCGCGGAACTTGCGCCAGGCTGCGCCGCTGTGTAACGACTCTTCCAGACGGGCGCGTTCGTCGCCCGCCGCGTGTCCCAGGCCCGCAGCAGCCAGACGCACCATCTCCGCGGACACCGACAGCACCAGGTCGGTGAAATCGGCCGGCCCGGCGCCATGCAGCGTCTCAATCGCCTCCTTGACTTCCAACGCATTACCGACAGCGCGGCCCAGCGGCTGGCTCATGTCACTGATGACCGCGCTCATGTGGCGCCCCAGTTCCCGACCGATCTGCACCATCAGGCTGGCTAACGCCTCGGCGTCGGCAAGCGTCTTCATAAATGCGCCGCTGCCGGTCTTGACATCGAGCACGATGGCATCCGCGCCGCTGGCGATCTTCTTGGACATGATCGAGCTGGCGATGAGCGGCAGCGCGGGCACCGTGCCCGTCACATCGCGCAGCGCGTACAGCTTGCCATCGGCCGGGGCCAGGTCGTGCGTCTGCCCGGCGATGACCATGCCCACGGTTGCGAGCTGCTGCTTGAAGGCATCCAGGGTCAAGTCCGCGCGCCAGCCGGGAATGGACTCCAGCTTGTCCAGGGTGCCGCCGGAAAACGACAGGCCGCGGCCCGACATCTTGCCCACCGGTACGCCCAGGCTGGCCACCAGCGGGCCGACTACCAGGCTTGTCTTGTCGCCCACGCCCCCAGAGGAGTGCTTGTCCACCACAAACGGCGCGACATCGTGAATGTCGAGCGTTTGGCCGGAGAAGGCCATCGCCTGCGTCAGCCAGGCGGTCTCGCGCGGGGTCATCCCCCGCCAGTAGACCGCCATGGCCCACGCCGCAGCCTGGTAATCGGGAATATCGCCGCGGGTGTAGCCCTGGATAAAGAACTGTAGTTCCTCCGCGCTCAGCTCATGCCCGTCACGCTTGTGTACAATGATGTCCGTTGCTCGCATGGTGTCCTTTCCTGATGAAAAGAAGATCAGAGAGCGAAGATCGGAGATCAGCTGCGTGAAAGACGAACAATCTCCGGTCTCGGGTCTCTGGTTTCCTCAAAACGCGGGGATGACCTCGCTGCCCAAGAGATCGAAGGTCTCCGGGTCGTTGCGTGGGATATTGAGGATCATCTCCTGCACGCCCACGGCCTGGAACGCTGCGATCTGGTCAATGACCTGGCGCACGGTGCCGGCAAGGAAGGGGCGATCGCCCAGGTGCAGTTTGATGCGCTTCTGTTGGACGTCCTTCTCCTGGCGGCCGATGAGGACGGAGTCCAGTTTGGTGATGTGAATCTCGCGCACATCGCGGCCCACTGCATCGCCGTGGCGGGCCAGCACCTCCAACTTGTGCTTGATGACGTCCGGCGCGCCAAACCAGTTGACCATGTTGGCTTGTTTCGCGGCCACCTTGAGCGTCAACTGCTCGCCGCCGCCGCCCACCAGGATCGGCGGATGTGGCTTTTGCACTGGTTTCGGCTCCAGGATGGCCTCATGGACCTGGAAATACTTGCCGGCAAACGTGGCGCGCGGCTGCGTCCACAGTGCCTTGATCAACTGGATGCCTTCATCGAGCTGGCGGATGCGCACGGCCGGCTGCTCCGGGAACTCATAGCCGTACTGCCGATACTCGGTCTGGAACCAACCGGCGCCGATGCCTAGGATGGCGCGGCCGCCGCTGATGATGTCAACACAGGCCACCATTTTTGCCAGAAGTGCGGGGTTGCGATAAGCGATCGAGCTGACCATCGTTCCCAGGCGGATGCGGTTAGTGACCGCGGCCAACGCCGCCAGGGTGGTCCAGCTTTCCAGGAACGGCTCATCCGCGGCGCCCACCATGGGCAGTTGGATCAGATGATCCATCAACCAGAAAGAGACGAAGCCGGCGGCCTCGGCTTTCTGCGCGGCCGCGCGTGTGCGCTCGAAGATGGCGTGCGGGTCGCTGTCGGGCCAGAGGAAGGATGGGTTTTGATAACCAAAGAGCATGGTAGGAATTCCTTTCTGCACACAATTGTAGCATGAACTCATGGAAAATACAACGCATGATCAGGCAAAGGGGGCCATCAAGCCAGGCCAAGAGGCAGGTTTCACTATCGAGTCAACCATATGGTACAATGCATCGGAATGAAGGTCGGGGGGCGACGCGCCCAAATACGAATCAATGGGTTTGCAGGCCAACGCGCGCGCCGACAAACTCGACCTGATGCTCGGATCAAGGAGTGCATCTCATGTTAGCTGCGCGCAGTACAACCGTACGGCCTGACCCGTGGACGGAACCCACGTGGGAAGTTGCCCTGCTCTACCCAGCACAAGGTCAATGGAGCGAAACGGACTATCTGGCGATCAACACCAATCGCATGGTAGAATTCTCGCATGGACGCCTGGAGGTGCTCCCGATGCCGAACGATCAACATCAAGCCATCGTCGGTTATCTCTACTCGCTATTCTTGGCGTTCGTGCAGCGTCATGGCGGCACGATTCGCTTTGCACCACTGCGCCTCCGCCTCTGGCCCGGCAAGATTCGCGAGCCAGATCTACTCTTCGTGGCCGATGCGGGCGACCTACGCCGGCAGGAAATGTGGTGGACCGGCGCAGACTTGGTGATCGAGGTGATTAGCAGCGATGATCCGCAGCGCGATCTGCTAACCAAACGGCTGGAATATGCACAGGCCGCGATTCCAGAGTATTGGATCGTGGACCCCCGGGACAAGAGCATAACCGTCTTGGTCTTACAGGGCCAGACCTACCAACAATACGGCAGGTTCGGTCGAGAGGAGACATTGACTTCGGCGCTTCGTCCAGGTCTGCAGGTGGATGTCAGCGCCGTTTTCGATGCGCAGTGAGTCGGATTAATGAGACGGATAGAATGAAGGTACGAGAACCTGAATTGATCGTGATTGGCGCCGGGCTGGCCGGCAGCGAGGCCGCGTGGCAGGCTGCACAGCGCGGCGTGCGTGTGACGCTCTATGAGATGCGGCCGGTCAAGCAGACGCCGGCGCATGTCAGCGATCGCTTCGCCGAATTGGTCTGTTCCAACTCGCTTGGCTCCGTGCAAGCCGAACGCGCGCCTGGCATTCAGAAGGCTGAGCTGGCGCGGCTGGGCTCGTTGATCCTGGCCTGTGCCCAAGCCACGGCCGTGCCGGCGGGCGGCTCGCTCGCGGTTGGCCGCGAGGCGTTCGGCGATCTGGTGACTTCGCTGGTCTGCGCGCATCCCAACATCACGGTGGTGCGCGCCGAGATGACCACCATCCCCACTGACATCCCCACGATTGTCGCCAGCGGCCCGCTGACCAGCGACGCTCTGTCGGCCGACCTGGCGCGGCTGATTGGGGAAGAGTACATGTACTTCTATGATGCGCTCAGCCCGATCGTCGCCGCCGACTCCATTGACATGAGCCTGGCCTTCCGCGGCGCACGCTACGGCAACAGCGCATCTGCCGCGGGCGATTACATCAACTGCCCGCTGGATAAGGCGCAGTACGCTGAATTTGTGGAGGCGCTGGCCGCCGCGCAAACCATCACGCTGCGTACGTTCGAGCAGGAAATGTGGAAATCAGAGCATTACTTCGAGGGCTGTCTGCCCGTGGAGATTCTGGCGCGCCGCGGCAGCCAGGCTTTGGCCTTTGGCCCTATGAGCCCCATCGGCCTGACTGACCCGCACACGGGGCGCCGTCCGTGGGCCGTCGTGCAGTTGCGCCAAGACAACCTGGCAGGCACGCTGTACAACCTGGTCGGCTTCCAAACGAATTTGACCTGGGGCGAGCAAAAGCGCGTCTTTGGGTTGATACCCGGCCTGGCGGGGGCTGAATTCCTGCGCTACGGCATGATGCACCGCAACACGTTCATCAACGCGCCCCGGTTGTTGGAGCCAACAATGCAGTTCAAAAGTCGCTCCGATCTGTTTTTTGCTGGGCAGATCACCGGCGTGGAAGGATATGTGGGCAATGCCGGCACTGGGCTGCTGGCCGGCCTCAACGCCGCGCGGCTGATTCACGGCGCGGCGCCGCTCGTCCTACCGCCCACCACCGTCATGGGATCGCTCTGCTGGTACGTTACGCACTGTGAAGCCGATGGCTTTCAACCGATGAAGGCCAATTTTGGCCTGCTGCCGCCGCTCGACCCGCCGATACGCCACAAACAGCAGCGCTACCGCGCCTATGCCGCTCGCGCCCAGCACGACATGGAGTCCTTCATAGCCGCCAACGGCCTTGAAAATGAATCGGGACCTCTGAAATCCGCTCTTGTCAATTATACCTAATTGTGGTACAATCTGATTAACCGCGCAACGGGTTCACTCATCTACGCGTCTTGTATTTTTGGTATACGTCCACGCTCAAACGGCCGCCACGGCGCTAACGGCGTAACCAACATGACGACGCGAGACATTGTCCTACATCGTTGCGGCGATCATTATGATTCCAGGGACAGCTCGGGCTCCTAGACAGACGTAAGAAAGAGGAGGTTCACCTCATGCGTATCAAGCAGCGGGTTCTCGGTACAGCGTTGATTCTGGCTGTCGTGCTGAGTGCTGGCCTGGTTTCATCCAGCCCGCAGGCGGCCACCAGCGCCGACGTCCTGAAGAATGGCAACTTCGAGGCCGGATTTACTTCAGCCGGTGGTTGCGGCGCTGTCGGCAAGGGCTGGTCCTGTTTCACCAACGGAGGCCGCGCCGCCTATGGTTTCTACGACGATCAGTGGAGCAAGACCGTGTGGGACGGCGGTCATTCCCAGTTGATCGAAATCAACACCAAGCAGAATTCATCCGAGCCTGACCGATACGCCGGCATTTATCAGACCGCCGCTGTCAGCAAAGGCAAGACGTACGATTTTTCGATCCGCGGCATGATCCGCGCCGATGACACGGATCCGGATCCGTGGCGTTACCGCGTGCAGGTCGGTTTTGATTACAGCGGCGGCAGCAACTGGGCCGCAGTTAAAACCTGGACGGAATTGCCCTGGGACACGATCTATGCACGCACGGGGCCTGGCGCCTTCAGTGAGTATCGCACGAAGGTGGCGGCCACCGGCGCCAAAATCACGGTCTTCGTGCGCGTGTGGATGAAGTGGGGCACGCCGTACCGCGAAGTAGACTTCAACCTGGACGGCATCAGCCTCTTTGGCGCCAGCGCCAGCGGCTCCGGCAGCACCGGAGGCAGTGGAAGCAGCAGCGGCAGCGCGGGGTCTGGCAGCGCGGGGTCTGGCAGCGCAGGGGCCGGCAGCACGGCCGCATTGACCTGCTCGGGCGCCAACCTGGTCGCCAACGGCAACTTCGAAGGCGGCTTTAGCAGCGCCGGCATCGCCAAGTCGTGGACGGCGTTCAGCAATGGCGGTCGCGCCGCCTATGGTTTCTATGATGAAACGTGGGCGCCCGTCGTATACGAAGGCAAACACGCCCAGTTGATCGAAATCAACACGCTAAACAACACGGCGGGCACCGATCCCGATCGCTACGCCGGCATCTACCAGGTGGTCAAGGGACTGACCAAGGGCAAGACGTACCAGATGTCGGTGGCTGGTATGCTGCGGGAACGCACGGACAACTCAGACGAGGACGCGTACCGCTACGAGATTTTGTGGGGTTACAACAACGGCGCCGACGCCAACTGGGCCAATCTCGATTTCAAACAGTTCGTGCCGGTTAGTCCCATCTATCTACGCACCGCGCCAGGCAGCTACAGCGCCTACAGCGTGAGGTTCGTCGCCCCGGCCGACACCATCACCCTGTTTGTGATGGCGCATAAGAAGTGGGCCACCGGCGGCCGTGAGTTGAACGCAGACCTGGATGCGATTTCGATGGTGCCATGCACGACCAGCGGCGGCGGCAGCACAGCCTCGTGCACCTACGTGGTGAAGAAGGGCGATACGCTCTCGACGGTCGCGGCGAAGTATCACACGACGGTCGCGACGCTCGCCAGCCTGAATCATATCAAGAATGTCAACGTGATCTTCGTGGGACAGGTGCTCAAGGTGCCATGCGGCGCCAGCGCAGCCGGCAGCTCGAGCGGACCGGTAGTCAAGGTCATACCGCCCGCGGCGCCTAGCGAGCCAGTGACGCCTGGCCTGGGATCTGAACCGCGGACCACCTATACAATCAAGACAGGCGACACCCTGAGCAGCATTGCGGCGCGCACCGGCACATCCGTCAGCGCCCTGATGCAGGCCAACGGTATTCGCGACGCGAACCGCATCTACGCCGGGCAAACCCTGCGTCTACCCTAGGAGACATCGCAGAATCAAGATTCTGAAAAGCACCGGACTTTCAGAACCCACAAACAGGAGGTGATCGAGATGCACGTTGGTCATCTCCTGTTTTTGTTTCCTGCGCGCGGCCAACGGAGAGAGTGACGCCACGCGCCGACGGATGCCTGTTTAGCCAGGGCAACAAAAAGAGTCGTCGCAGTAAGCGACGACTCTTTGGATGCCCCTGGTCCGACTCGAACGGACACGCCCAACCGGGCACAGGCCCTCAACCTGCCGTGTATGCCAATTCCACCACAGGGGCGTAACGGTACGAAGCTATTATACCAGAAACAAGAAAGTTGTCAACCGTGTCAGTTTTGGTATACTGAGCGCCGCTGTCGCCCGTAGAACTGCTCGGCCCGTCGTATGCGGCAGACCGCACAGCGCCATTCAGCGCAGGGTACGGGGACAGGTTCGCATTCTTGCCCGCGAAGGAAACAAACATGGTTCGTGTTGTCTGTGATTCCAGCAATTCATTGCCTGACGAGTTAATTGCCCGTCTCAATATCGTTGAAGTCCCCGCCCTGGTCAATGTGACCACGCCGCAAGGCATCAAGAGTTACCGTAACAAAATCGAGCTGCCCATCGAGGAGTTCTACCGGATTCTGCTCTCTGCCGACAAGCTGCCCACTACCTCCCAGCCGACGCCTGGACATTTCGCAGACGCCTTCCGCGCGCTGCCGGCAGACGATGATATCCTCTGCATCACGGTTTCGGCCGCGCTCAGCGGCACCTATGCGTCGGCCGCCGCGGCGGTCGAACTGGTGCGTGATCGCAGGATCACCGTGTGGGATGCCAAGGGCGCTTCGATGGACAGCGGCTGGCAAATCGTCGTGGCCGCGGAAATGGCGCAGCAAGGTGCAGACCTGGCTGCTATCATGGCGAAACTGCCTACGGTGCGTGAGAATACGCACACCTTCTTCACCACGGAAACGCTCAAATATCTCGCGGCCAGCGGTCGCGTACCGCGCCTGAGCGCCAGCATTGGCAATCTGCTCGATGTGAAGCCGATTCTGCGTTTCATGCACGATGGCACGATCCAGCCCATCGCGCGCGTGCGCGGGCGCAGGCGCTCACTGGAAGACATCCTGACCCGTGCACAAGCACTTTTTGGCGACCGGCCCGTGCGCGTGGCCGTCGTCAACGCACGCTGCGCGCCTGAGGCCGAGCGCTTCAACCTGGATGTGCGCCAACGACTGCATGTGGTAGACGTGCAAGTCATTGAGATTGGACCGGTGCTGGCTGCACTGGCTGGGCCAGGCGCGATGGGTTTGGCCGTCTATGCTTTGTAGTCGTCACGTCGCACCTTTTGCCGTCAACGCGGGTTATAGGAGAAGATCGTGAAAATTGCGCTCGATGTCATGGGCGGCGATCATGCGCCCACTGTGACGGTCGCCGGCGCGGTGCAGGCCGCGCGTGAGTTTGGGATTGAGATCATCCTGGTTGGCCCGGAAGACATTACGCAGCGAGAGTTGTCTAAGCACAAAGTGGATGGGCTGACGCTGACCGTGGTTCACGCCAGCCAGGTGCTAGAGATGACCGATCATCCGGCCATTGCGGCGCGGAGCAAGCGCGATTCTACCATGGCCGTAGGCGCCGCGATGGTGAAGCGCGGCGAGGTAGATGCTTTTGTGACCTGCGGCAACACCGGCGGCGCGCTGGCAACCGGGCTGTTTGTCCTCGGTCGCATCAAGGGCATCAAGCGCCCGGCGCTGACGACGCTCTTTCCAAGCGGCGCAGGTTTCTGTCTGCTGCTCGATATCGGCGCCAACACGGAAGTCAAGCCGGAGTACCTGCATCAGTTTGCGGTCATGGGCAGCCTGTATGCCCAGCAGATGTTTCACATCGAGCGTCCACGGGTCGCGATTGTGTCCAACGGTGAAGAGGAAGGTAAGGGCAGCGAACTGGTGAAGGAGGCCGCACCGCTCCTCAAGGCCGACAGCGGCCTCAACTTCGTCGGCAACGTGGAAGGCAAGGACATCGTGGCTGGCGTAGCCGATGTGGTCGTCACCGATGGATTCACGGGCAACGTGATCATCAAGTTCGGCGAAGGCATCGTCAAGCTGCTGCTGACGTCGGTGCGGCGTGAACTGCGGGCCAATCTGGCGCGCAATGCGGCGCTAGGCGTCTTGCCCACCGCGGCGCTGGCTGCCTACACGGCGCGCGGCGTGCCCGATTTCCTGCTGCGCCTGGCGCTTGGGCTGGCGGCCGCGCTGGCGCTGCCTGCGGCGCTGCTGATCCCTGGCCTGCGCAAAGTCGCTCGCCAACTCGATTACACCGAATACGGAGCGGCGCCGTTGCTGGGTTTGGACGGCCTGCTGCTTGTAGGTCATGGGCGTTCCAATGCCAAGGCCGTGCGCGGGGCTTTGCGTACGGCCAAACAGGCGGTTGAAAACAATACCCTGGAAACGATTCGCGCCGGCGTCCAGGCGCGCATCGTGGGCGAGGATTAGCAGCAGACAGCAAGACCACTCGATGCCCCATGCGGCTTGCTGCGCGTCCCTGGACTTTCGAGAGACCCGGTTTCGGCGCGAGACCGGGTCTTAACATCCCATTTAGAGTGCTGTCATAGAAGGAAAACCGATGAGTTCGACGTTACGTCAACAAGTGAGCCGCCTTTCCGCGCCCGTGCGCGCGGCGCTCTTGCGGCTGCTGGCCGATGATTTGCCCAGCGATCAGTTGCACGATCAGCCCCCCGTGGATGACCAGACCGTCCAAGCCGCGCTGGTCTCTTTGGGTGAGCCGCCCGAGGTGCGCCCGCGCGTCGTCATCACCGGCCTCGGTGCGCTGACGCCGTTGGGCAGCACGGCGCCCTCCTCCTGGGAAGCGATGGTCGCCGGCCATTCGGGCGTCGGGCGCGTCACCCTGTTCGATGCCAGCGCGTACCCATGCCAGATTGCGGCCGAGATCAAGGGTTTCGACCCCATTGCGGCCGGCGTGCCGCCGAAAGATGCCAAGCGCATGGCGCGCTGTTCGCAGATCACGCTGGCGGCGGGCGCCGAAGCCCTACGCGATGCCAACATCCACTGGGATGATGAGCAAGCGGCGCACGTAGGCGTCTGCATGGGCACCGGCCTGGGTGGCTTCGACATCGCGGAGGATCTCTTCCGCCTGCTGATCACGCAAGGTCCCGGCCGCATGAGGCCGCACATGGTGACAGCGACCTTGCCCAATATGCCGGCCTTTCACCTCAGCCAGACCTTCAACTGCAAAGGCCCGCTCTCGACCGTAGTTACTGCTTGTGCGGCTGGCACACAAGCCATCGGCGAAGCGACGGAGATGATTCGCCGCGGCGCCGCCGATGTGATGCTGGCAGGCGGCGTCGAGGCCCTGATCGGTCACACCTTCTTCAGCGGCTTCACTGCGATGCGCGCCATTTCACTGCGCAACGACGAGCCAAAACGCGCCAGCCGCCCCTTCGATGCAGACCGCGACGGTTTCGTGATCGGCGAAGGCGCTGGCATCATGGTGCTGGAACGCTTGGAGCACGCGCTCAAACGGGGCGCGCACATCTACGCGGAGGTGTTGGGACAATCGGCGAGCGCGGACGCTTATCACGTGGCCGCGCCGCAGCCTGAAGGAGCCGGCGCCGCGCGGGCCATGGCTGCCGCATTGGCCGATGCCGGTCTGCAGCCGCGCGACGTTGATTATGTCAATGCGCATGGCACGGCGACGCCCATCGGCGACCCGACGGAGACGCGAGCCATCAAGCAGGTGTTTGGCGAACATGCTTACGACCTGGCAATCAGCTCGACCAAATCCATGATCGGCCACACCTTTGGCGCGGCTGGGGCGATCGAGGCGATGGCGTGCGTCTACAGCGTGGTGAACAACTTGATTCACCCGACGATCAACCTGGAAACCCCAGACCCCCAGTGCGACCTGGACTACGTTCCCCAGGTTGCCCGCTTCAGCCCCGTGCGCGTGGCGCTGTCGAATTCGTTTGGATTGGGCGGGCAGAACGCGTGTCTTGTCATTGGAAAATACGCTGCGTAGGCCGTCCATCACTCGTCAAGGATCATGATACCAGATGCAAGTCTATACGAATCAAAAATACATTCAACGGCGCGCCACGATTGGCAAATGGACGACTGGCGTGGCGCTCGCGGTGCTGCTGGCAGGCAGCATCATTTCCTTCATGAGCAATACCGCCCTGTTGCCCGTAGCCCTGGCCTGCCTGCTCCTTGGTTTCGTGGGCGCCAACGTCGGTTCGTTCTACATGCGGCGCTTTGTGCGCAAACCGCGGCCCGATGAGGTGATTGCCAGCAGCTTGAAGGGCCTCGATGATCGCTATGAGTTCTTTGCCTGGCACTTGCCTGCGCCCAATGTGCTGCTTTGCCCGGCTGGCTTGTTCGTCTTTGTCACCCGTGACCAGGAAGGCAAGATCACGGTCACCAAGAACAACTGGAAACAGCCCTTCAGCATCGTTCGGCTGTTCACCGCCTTCTCGCAGGAAGCCTTAGGCAATCCCGCCCGCGAAGTGATGGAAGAAGTAAGCCGCGTGAAACAGTGGATCAAGCAGGTCAAGCCGGATCTCGATATCGAGCCGCAGCCGGTGGTCGTTTTCGTTTCTAACAAAACAGAGCTGACCCTGAATGACACCTCTGTGCCCGTGATTTTCGCCAAGGACATCAAGGATTACCTGCGTAAGCAGATCCAGGCAAAAACGGGGCGCATGACCGAACAGGCGCGCAAGCAGTTGAGCCAGATGTTCACCTCGGCCGAGGCCAAGCGCTGAGTTAAGCGCTTGGAGTCAACACATAGAAGCCGGGTTTCTGGAGAGAAACTCGGCTTTTTTGCAGCCGCCTAAAACCCCAGCCCGCGCTCTTTCATGCTGACAAAACGCTGCTGGCCGAT
This sequence comes from uncultured Anaerolineae bacterium, assembly GCA_964513955.1. Classification (GTDB taxonomy): domain Bacteria; phylum Chloroflexota; class Anaerolineae; order SSC4; family Amarolineaceae; genus Amarolinea. The sequence continues at coordinate 15,730 of CAZEPA010000010.1, forward strand.
GACCACATGATCGAGCACGTCAATATCGAGCAGTTTTCCCGCCTCCACGATGGTGCGCGTGACGCGCACATCCTCCGGTGAAGGCGCCGGGTCGCCGCTCGGATGATTGTGCGCCACGATCATGGCCGCCGCGTTCGCCTTGATGGCATGGCGAAACAGCTCGCCGATACGCACCGCAGCCGAGTTGAGCGAGCCTTGATAGATCACGGGGATGCCGAGTACGGTGTTGCGGGTATCGAGCAGAATGGTGCGCAGCTGCTCTTGTTCCAGGAGACTCATCTCCGCCATGAGTAGTTCGGCCGCTTCGGCCGGTGAGCGCACCTGCGGTCGGTCGAGCGGCGATGCGACGAGCAGCCGCTTGCCCAACTCCAGCGCCGCCTTGAGCTGCGTCACTTTGGCTGGGCCTAGCGCTTTTTCCTGGCATAACTCATCAAAGCTGGCGCGCGCCAATCCGGGCAAACCGCCGTACTTGCTGAGAAGGCGCTGCGCCACGTGCAGCACGCTCTCGCCCTCGGTGCCCACCCGCAGCAGGATGGCAATCAACTCGGATGAGGCCAACGCGCTGGCGCCGTAATGCTGTAAACGCTCACGCGGGCGCTCGTTGGCGGGCATATTGCGAATCAGAAGGGTGTATTCAACCGTTGCAGACTCAGACATAGGTCAGCCTTTCTTTTCAAGGGTGCGTTTGCGTACACGCACGACCAGACCTGGGCATATACGCTTGGCCTAACGAAATGAGCGCCGCCGGGTTCGCGGTGGCTTTGTAACTGCTGCACTCATTGCGACGTTATTTCTGGTAGTTTGGGCGCGAGCTTTGCCCAAACGGGTAGAATAGGGTATAATCGCCCGATTAGTTCAAATTGCCTGAGGAGACTCTTGAATGTCGTCTGATTTGTTGAATACGATCGGCACAGTCCTGCAGACCGTGGTAGCCGTCTTTGGCGCCTTATTGGCAGCCTTCTGGATTGCCCTCGTCATCTGGACGTTTCGAGACATGCGCGCCCGCTCGCGCGACCTTCTCGCCACGCTCCTGGCTTCGCTGCTAGTTGTGCTGTTTGGTCCGGTGGGACTGGGGCTTTACCTGCTCCTGCGACCGCGTGACACGTTGGCAGAGCAGTATGAGCGCATGCTCGAAGAAGAAGCTCTCCTGCGCGACATGGAGGAACAGCCCGTCTGCAGCAACTGCCAGCACAAGACACAACCAGACTGGATGTTGTGCCCACATTGCACGACGCAGCTGCGCCGGCCTTGCCCATCATGCGGCCGCTTGCTTGACCTGAACTGGCAGATTTGCCCGTACTGCGCGCAGGCGCCCACGGCTGCTCCCACCACGCCTGAGATTGCGGCGCCTTCCCCGCAGATGGCGCTGCCTACGATGGATGATGGACGCTGGGCCAAGCCCTCGACCGGTTCCGCGCAGCCATCTCAGCTCAGGCCTGACCAATCATTACCGCGTTGAAAGCATAGAGACGAAGAAAACGAGAATGAGTAAAAGTAAAGTTGCAATTCTAACGACTACGCCCGCCACCGTTTTGGCCGACTATCATCGGCTGATGAATCTGGCCGGCTACCAAGATGTGATTGCCAAGGACGCCGACACGGCGCTGAAGGTCAACATCTCCTGGCATTTCTTCTATCCCGGCAGCTCCACCACCCCCTGGCAGCTTGAAGGCGTGATCCGCGCCATGAAGCAAGATGGCTACGACCCCAACCTGATGCACGCGTGTCACAACCGCACCGTGGTGATTGATGCGCACATGGGCGAACGTGAAAACAAGCAGATCAATGTCGTGGAAGCCCACAATCTGCGCAACGTTCACCTGTACGAAGGCGAAGAGTGGATCAACGTGCGCGATGCGGTCGGCGACCTGGCTAACCAATTCTTGGTGCTCAACGATGTTTATCCACGTGGATTTAACATTCCCAAACGATTCATTGGCGAGAACATCATTCACCTGCCCACGGTCAAGACGCACATCTTCACGACTACCACGGGCGCGATGAAAAACGCCTTCGGCGGCCTGCTCAACGAACGCCGTCACTGGACGCATCCGGTCATCCATGAAACGCTCGTAGATTTGCTGATGATTCAGAAAAAGATTCACCGCGGCGTCTTTGCGGTCATGGACGGCACATTTGCCGGCGACGGGCCTGGCCCACGCTGCATGATCCCGTACGCCAAGAATGTGATTCTGGCCAGCGATGACCAGGTCGCGATTGATGCCATTGCCGCCAAACTGATGGGCATGGATCCGCTTTCGATCAAGTTCATTCGCCTGGCGCATGAGTTGGGCCTGGGCTGCGGTGATCCGCGTGACATCGAGATCGTGGGCGACCTGGCGGCTGCGCAGCAAAACTGGCACTTCGACGGTCCGTTCAAGAAGATGACTTTTGCCTCACGTATGCAGCATAAGATCTACTGGGGACCGCTGAAGAAGCCGATCGAATGGTCATTGAAGACGGTGCTGGCGCCGTGGTCATACCTGGCGTCAGTCATCTACCATGACTCCTTCTGGTATCCATTCCTGGGTAAGAAGAAGATGGCCGAGGCGCTGGAGAGCGATTGGGGACATCTGTTCCGCAACTGGGAAACCTTGCAGCCCGATGCCCTGGGCTATCCGCAAGTGGGCCAAACCGCGGCTGAACTCAAGCGCACCGGCCTGGCTGCCTTCTGGCGATCGTTCGGCATTCTGTGGACTGCATTCAAGGAAGCGCCGGAAATCGCAGCCAGCCGTCGCACCCATGCGGCTGTGCACGATTAGCGATCTACCGCAACGAGTTTGACTCGCACCGGTGAGGCAGAAGGTCGAGCGCTTGCCAGCGCTGCCTTCACCTCACGGCGCGGCGGCCAGGCGCAGTAGTTCCAGGGCGGGGCGCCCGCTGCGCTCTCGGAACAACGCCAGCGATTCGCCGCGGCGCCCTTGCGCCGCGGCCAGGGCTTCTAATTCTGCACGGCGCCCTTGAAAAACGGTGAACTCCGGCGTGTGCAGCAGATAGACGGTGTTCGCATCGGCCACGAAAGGCGCCAGGCGGCGGGCAAACTCAGCGTCTGGGCGATCAAGGCTGGCGTAGCCAAAGGCCTCTATCGGCGCCACGCGGCCCTGCGCCAGGAAGGCAACGGGCGCATCAATGCCCCAATCCAACACAATCGGCGTGTGGATTCCCTCGGCTTCCAGGTACGCCGCGAGCCGGTACGTGACGTCCGAGTGCGTTGCATAGCCTCCGCTGCGCGCCAGGATGGCGTGGTATTGCACGGTATCCCACGCGTCGAATCCACCCCATGCCAAAAGTGCGACCAATACAAGCAGCGCTGGCCGGCGGCCATGCTGGGCCAGCAGGTCAGCGGCCGCCGCGCCCAGCAGCGGCAGCAGCGGCAGCAGCAGGGCAAAATGCGTGATGAACAAGTCTGACACGGTGAAACAGCTCTGCACGACGATGAGCGCAGCCAGCAGCGTCACGCCAAGCACACGACGCCATTGAGCGGCGCTGGAAGCGCTGAGTTGCCGCAGCCAGGCGGGAGCCGGTGGGTCGTCCTGACCGGGCTTCGGCGCCTCGTATGCCAGATAGGCCTCGAACCCCACCAAAACGGCGGCGGCCAGCAGCGCGGCCAGCGCCCACGGCGCCGCCGGGTTGGCGTACACTTCGCCCAGATACCAAAAATGATGCCCTTGTAGGAGAATGACGAGCTGTTCGATCCGCTGCGCCAGGTTGGCCGCGAAATTGGCATTGCTGACGCCGTAGTATGAGGTGCCGAGGTTGCCGACGATGCTCGCCACCGTGCCGCCGGTCTGCAGGTTGAAAAGCAGAAGCGGCCACACGCCGGCGAGGAAAGCCAGCGCAAAGCCAACCGCTTGCCGGCTTGGCCGCTGGCTGTGAGCGGGCGACCGCCCACGACTCCGCAGCCAACCAATCGCAGCCAGCGCCAGCATCGCGCCAATGCCCCAGATGAAGAGCAGTTTGGCCCAAACGCCCAGGCCCCACAGTAAGCCCGTCAGCCACAGCCAGCGCGGCTGGCGCGTCTGTCGCCAGCGTTGGGCGCTCCAAAGGCTGGCGAAAAACAGGGTTACGGTGACATTGGTGACAAGAATGCCTTGCCGGCTCCAAAAGACGAACGACGGGTTGACGGCCAGCAGGAGCACAGCCAGGCCGGCCGTGCGCCGATTGAAGACGGCAGCGGCAAACGCATATAGGAAAACCAGCGTCAACCCAGCGCAGAGGATGGGCAAGCTGCGCAGAGCCGGCACGCTGAC
>CAZEPA010000011.1:0-19975 GCA_964513955.1 uncultured Anaerolineae bacterium
CGTTGGGCGTAATCCAGAATGGAGGATAACTGCGTGCGGTAGCGTTCTTTTTCTTCGGCGCTCAGGCCCAGCTTCGCCAGTTCGGCGATGTGTTCGACATCTTGCAGCGTCAGGGACATGATTTATTCTCGTGCGAAAAAATGAGTAATGATGCAAGGCCGATTATAGCATTGCCTGGTGTTGCCAGCAAAGATGCCGTTCGCTAATATGCATTGTTGTTGCGGCGCGCCGCGTTCAGGATGGTCTGGATAATGATCTTGAAGTCCAGGGCCAGGGACCAGTTCTCGATATACCAGACGTCGTATTTGGTGCGTTCGACCACAGAGGTGTCGCCGCGCAGGCCGTTGACCTGCGCCCAGCCGGTGATGCCAGCCTTTTCGCGGTGGCGATCCATGTAGCGCGGGATGCGTTGGCGGAACTGTTCCACGTACACTGGCCGCTCTGGCCGCGGCCCAACCAGGCTCATGTCGCCGACGAGCACGTTAATGAACTGCGGGAGCTCATCGAACGAGATGCGGCGGATGAGCGCCCCAAAGCGCGTGCGCCGCGGATCATTCTTCACCGTCCAACCAGGGCCATTACTCTCGGCATCGGCGCGCATCGAGCGAAATTTGAGCATGGGGAATGGCTTGGCGTCCAATCCCATGCGTTCCTGCACATAGAACACCGGGCCAGGCGACTCCAATTTGATGAGCAGCGCCGTCAGCATCATGATCGGCGAGGCCAAGAGAAGAGCCAGGCAAGCGCCAGCGATGTCCACCATGCGCTTGAGCGCCAGCTTCCAGCCGCGCAAGGCCACATCGCGCACCGTCAGCAGCGGCAGGCCGCCAAAGTCGCTGATGCTGACCTCGTTGGCCATGATTTGGAAAACATCCGGGAAGACCCGAATGCCCACTTTTTCGCGCTCACACATCGAGATGATGCCCAGGATTTCCTGGTGGCTGGCTTCAGGCAGCGCTACGATCACCTCATCCACACGTTGATCTTCGATGATCTGCGGAATATCGGCCGGCGTGCCCAAGAACGGTGCATCCTCCAGTGACGCGGCGCTGCTGTTGGAATCTACAACGCCGACAATACGATAGCCCAGGTTGGGGCTGTGCCGAATCCGCTGCAAAATCATGCGCCCTACATCGCCCGTACCAATCAGCAGAATCCGGTCCTCGCCGATGCCGCGCACCTGCAACATGCGAAAGCCACGCGCCACCAGGAGGCGGCCAAGCGTAACCAGGATCAGCGTCAACGCCCAGAGATAAATCATCATCCAGCGATGATAGTCCACCTGATCGCGAAACAGCAGCGATGTGAACGCCACGCTCATCAACGTGGCGATGGAGACCGCGCCGAAAAGGGCATAAAACTCATCCAGATAAGGCGTGTTGTGGCGACGGTAGTAGAGTCGCTGCATGAGGAAGACGATCAACACGCTGCCGACCTGCAGTGGAAGGATGGGCAAGAAATTGCCCAGCGGGCCGACGCTGTCACCCGCGGTGACCACTCGCAGGCGATAGGCCAATAAAAAAGCCAGCGTGGTCATGACGATGTCCATCGCGATCAAGACCATGACCTGCACGAACTGATTGCGCTTCATGAGGCTCCTAGACGATGGCGGGTTTTGGGCGGCTCAGCCGCCAGGCTTTCAATTTGCGACCTGTCATTGCCAACGCGCCGCGCAGTGAAATGCCCCCCAACACCAGAAGATGCACAGGCCAGGGGGTTTGCGCGGCGTAGTGTTTACGATAGAAAATAGCCATGGCCCGGTAAAACTCATAGCGCGCTTTGTCGCTGTGTTGACTGGCCGCTTCTTTGTAGTGCAACACCGTGACAGCCGGGTTATACCACACCTTCCAGCCCGCGGCTTTGATGCGAAACGCCCAATCGAGATCTTCGCCGTACATAAAAAAGGTTTCATCCAGCAGGCCGACCTGGCGAATGGCCGGGCCGCGCACCAGCATAAACGCGCCCACCACAGAATCAAGCTCGGTTTGCACATCAGGGCTGAGGTAGGTCAGGTTGTAGCGGCCAAAGCGCGGGCTGCGCGGGAAGAGTTTACTGAGGCCCACCATACGATAAAATGATACGGCGGGAGTGGGGAATGAACGGCGGCACGCCAGGTCCAGGCTGCCGTCCGGCCGTATCAGTTTTGGCCCAGCCACGCCGCAGTCAGGGCGCGCATCGCAAAAGGCCAGCATGTCTCGCAGCGCGGTGGGAGGTACGATGGTGTCTGGATTGAGCAGCAGTGCAAAGCGTGGGGTGCTATCAACAGGCGTTTGTTCGTCAAACCCTGCGCGGCGCAGTCCGACATTGTTCCCATAGGGATAGCCGCCGTTCACCGGGCTGGCGATTAGGTCCACCTGGGGGAATTCGCGGCGCACCATCTCGACACTGTCATCGGCCGATGCGTTGTCAACCACGACTACCCGATATGATAAATCACCCTGGCTGGCCAAGACCGATCTCAGACAGTCGCGCAGCAAGGCACAGGTGTTATAGTTGACAATGATGATGGCTAGATCGAGCATGGTTCCTCGTTCACTTCCGATTCTAGCACGGGGCGGGAGGACGGTCAAAACCCTTGCCAGCGCAGGCAAGATTTGAGCCGGCGGCCGCGCGTCACACCCGCCTATGGCGCCAGCGCCACCAAATGCCGACGGGATAGCCGATCATTTTCGCCACATCCCCCACGACCCGAATCATCGGCGCCAGGCCCAGGGTCAACAAACGCTGAGGCCAGGTGAGCGGTTCCCACACGGCGCCCAAGCGCTGCCAGGGGCGCCGGTTGTACGCCGCCAAGCCGAGCAGCAGGCCCAACCAGCCGAGTGAGCGCGCGCGGCGCCCCCCCAAGCCATGACCGAGCAGCAACGGCAGCCCGATCAGGTAGGTGGCGTAGCGAATGGCGTGGCGCCGACGCCACAGGTCGGCCTTGCCATCCCCGCGCGCGTAGCGGTAATACTGCTTGAAGAACGCGCGGAGTGAGCTGCGCGGTCGGAAGTGTGCAATGGCCTCTGGCGCCCAGGCAAAAGGCGCGGCGACTTCACGCAGGCGGAAGTCAAAAACCAGGTCTTCGCAATAGTCGAGCCATTCAGGATAACCGCCGGCGCGCTGCCAGGCCGCGCGCGTAAAAGCCACGGAACGGCTGGACGGTAAGAAGGCGGCGGGGTCAATGTCGGCCAGCGCCGGGAGGACCGTGGCGCCCATGGCAATCTCGAACGGGGTAGTCGCATCAGGTTGAAAGAAACCGGCCACTACGGCGACGCCGGGCTGTTGAAAGGGCGCCAGCAGCGCCGCCAGCCACCCTGGTTCCAACCACACGCCGGCGTCGGTGGCCGCGATGATCTCATGGCGGGCCGCCGCAATGGCGCGGTTGCGACCCTGGCTGATGTTGCAGCCCGGCTCTACCAGGACGCGCAGCGGCAGGCGATCCTGGTAGGTGTGCAGTAGGGCAACGGTGTTGTCTTGCGAACCGCCGTCCACGATAATGATTTCGTCGGCCGGGTGGGTTTGCGCCAGGAGGCTATCGAGCAAACGACGAATGGCGATGCCTTCGTTGAGTACCGTGGCAATGACGCTGACAGATCGTTGGGTCACCATGGTGTCCAGAGAATCAAAGAGGCCAGTTCTGCGTCCTCTCGCCGTTGGCGGCGGGAGCGACGATCTGGCCTCTGCTGGTTGAGCTTGACGAAGCTGTCCTGGCCCGTCTTTGGATCGAGCCAGGACAGCAAGTTGAGCGGCCTGTTAGCGCAGCGATACTTCCGTCTTGGGATCGAAGAAGTGCGTATTGTCCATGTTGAAGACAAGGTCAATCTTGTCACCGGCGACAGCCTGGGTGCGCGGGTCCACACGAGCAACGAACTGCTTCTTGCCCGTGAGCAAGTAGAGGAAGATTTCGTTGCCCATCAACTCCGTGACATCCACATCAGCCTGCAGCTCGGCCGGCCTGATGTTCTGCGGCTCGAAGCCGCGGGTGTGAACGTCTTCCGGTCGAATGCCAAAGATCACCTGGCGACCCTTATGTTTGCGCATCGCCTCGCCCCGTTCGCCTGGAATCTCCATGCGGAAGGACCCACCGTCCACGAACATCTTGCCGTCCGCCTCGACCAGCGTGGCCTCAAAGAAGTTCATAGACGGGCTGCCAATGAAGCCAGCCACGAAGACGTTGGCCGGCCGGTCGTACAAGTTCTGCGGCGAGTCAATCTGCTGCAGCAGCCCATCCTTCATGACCGCGATGCGGCTGGCCATCGTCATGGCCTCCACCTGGTCGTGAGTCACATAAATGAAGGTGGTGCCCAACTGCCGGTGCAGCTTGCTGATCTGGGCGCGCGTCTGCACGCGCAGCTTGGCGTCCAGGTTGGAGAGCGGCTCGTCGAAGAGGAAGACCTTCGGCTCGCGCACGATGGCGCGACCCACGGCCACGCGCTGGCGCTGACCACCGGAGAGCTGTTTGGGTTTGCGGTCGAGCAGTTGCGTGATGCCCAGAATCTCAGCCGCGTTCTTGACTCGGCTGTCAATGTCAGTCTTGGGCATCTTGCGCAGCTTGAGGCCAAAAGCCATGTTGTCGTACACGCTCATGTGCGGATAGAGCGCGTAGCTCTGGAACACCATGGCGATATCGCGATCTTTGGGAGGTACGTCATTGACGACACGGTCGCCAATCATAATTTTGCCGTCACTGATTTCTTCCAGGCCGGCCAGTAAGCGCAGCGAAGTGGTCTTGCCACAGCCCGAAGGGCCAACAAAAACGAGGAATTCCTTGTCTACGACGCTGATGTTCAGGTCATTGACCGCGGTGACATCACCCCAACGCTTGTACACATGATCGAAAGTTACGCTAGCCATGAAAATGCAGCTCCTTGCTGATAGAGAATTGAGTTGCGCATTGTGGTTTGAACGTCAGACAGAACTGTGCGGTCGCCGCTGACAGAGACATCCGTTGCCGATACTGCTCGGATGCCCGGCTGAAAAATAATGAGCGCCGAAACAATGGGCTAGAGGGTGAAGGCTAGAAATCACCATAGGTCCCACGTTCCCAGACAGGGCGGGGCTAAAAGCCAAAACCGTTCCAACGTCCTAACCGGTAAAAACAGATCGAAAGTTGAGTATGAAGAATCGTGAATTGAAGGCGTTCAGACGCAGCCAGGCCGGTGCAGAGAGCGGGAGCATGCTGACGGGCGCTTGACTCGCCGAACCAGGTTCATCACCTCCTTGACCAAACGTAGGCAAAACATTCTAGTGGGAGACTGTAGAAATTATACCATATTATTCTGAGTTGGCAAGCCAAACAACTTTGACATCCTGCTCAAATCTGCGATAATGAAAGCCATTATCTGGAAGAGCATTTGTCAAGGGGATCGCTATGTCAAGCCGTGATGCCGGCCAGGCGCAGCCGGCGGCGCAACCACCACAACTTAATCTGCCGCCCCCGATTGTCATTCGTACAACCGCCCAACTCAACACCCTTCTACCGCGATTGATGGCCGCGCCAGCCGTGGCCGTGGACACCGAAGCCAACAGCCTGTACGCCTATTATCACAAAGTGTGCTTGATCCAGCTGTCGGTCAGGCAGTCCGAGGGAGCCAACGGGCAGGACGTTGCTGATTACATCATTGATCCCCTGGCAATCGAAATGGATTTGCGCCCGCTCGGCGCTCTGTTTGCGGCCCCACAGGTGTTGAAGGTTTTCCATGCGGCCGAAAACGATGTCCTGATCTTAAAACGCGACTATGGCTTTGCGTTTGCCAACCTGTTCGACACGTTGTGGGCGGCGCGCATTCTGGGTTGGCATGAAGTGGGTCTTGGCGCCATCCTGGAGAAGCAGTTTGACGTGGTCATGGACAAGCGCATGCAGCGCGCCAATTGGGGCAAGCGCCCTCTGACTCGCGCACAGCTATCCTACGCGCGCCTCGACACCCATTTTCTGCTCGACCTGCGCGCGCGGCTGGAGCAGGAGTTGACGCAGCGCGGGCGCCTGGCCGAGGCGCACGAAGTATTCGCCAGCATGACGTCGGTTGAATACATGCACCGGCCCTTCGACCCGGACGGATTCTGGCGGCTGCGAGGCGCACGTGAGCTGGAAGGCGGTCACCTGGCCGCGCTTCAAGCAGCCTACCTGTGGCGCGAAGAGAAGGCGCGCACACTCGATCAGCCTCCCTTCAAGGTGTTAGCCGATCAAACGCTGATCACGCTGGCCGAACAACTCCCACCCACCATGCATGAACTCATGGCGATGCCCGGCATCAATCCGGGCTTGATGCGGCGTTTCGGCAGCGAGCTGGTGCAGGCCATGCAAAAAGCGGCCGCAGGCCCGGCGCCTACGCCGCCCAAACGCGTCCACCATCACCTCGTGCGACCCGATGAGGGCACGGCGGTGCGTTATGAAGCCCTGCGCGCCTGGCGTACTGCGCGCGCCGCCGAACGCGGCGTAGACCCAGACGTGGTCCTGACCAATGACACGCTGATGACGATTGCGCGCCAGGCTCCCGCCACATTGACCGACCTGGCGGCATGTGAGGGCTTCGGGCCGGCCAAGCAAACCCTCTACGGTCACGAAATTCTGAACGTGCTCACGATGCAACCTAAAGCCGCCTGAACGTTTCGGCAGGCAGCAGACGACGAAGGTAGGAAAAGGGATTCCCAATGCAAGTGACATTTCATGGCGCCGCACAAACGGTGACTGGCTCCATGCACCTGGTTGAGGTGAATGGTCAGCGGCTGTTGTTGGATTGCGGTTTGTATCAAGGCGCGCGCGCGGAAACGTACGCGCGCAACCTGCATTTTCCATTTGACCCGGCGACGATTGACGCGGTAATCCTATCACATGCGCACATTGATCACGCCGGTAATCTGCCCAACCTGGTCAAACAAGGTTTTCGCGGCGCTATTTGGGCCACACCGGCGACGCGCGACCTATCTGTCGCCATGCTGCAAGACAGCGGCCATATTCAGGAAAGCGACGTGGAGTTTCTCAACAAACGCCGCGCGCGCCAAGGCGAGCCGCCGGTTGAGCCGCTGTACACCCGCGCAGATGCCCTGGCTTCGTTGAAGTATTTCATGACGGCTGATTATGAGCGCCCAACTCAGGTGCTCCCTGGTGTGACTTTCACATTTTTCGATGCCGGCCACATACTTGGCTCGGCCATGGTGCAGTTGGATTGCCAGGAAGCCGAACGCACGACGCGACTGGTCTTTTCCGGCGATATCGGCCGCAAAGGCCTGGCCATTCTGCGCGATCCAACCTTACTGGCCGCGGCTGACTACGTGATCATGGAAAGCACCTACGGCGATCGACTGCACGAGACGCCGGTTGAGGCCCAGGATCATCTGGCCTCCATTATTAAACAGACGTTTCGTCGGCGCGGCAAGGTGATTGTGCCCGCGTTTGCGGTTGGACGCACGCAGGAATTGGTCTACGCTCTCTATGAGCTGACCGAAGAGGCTGAGATTCCCAGTTTGCCGGTGTATATTGACAGTCCGCTGGCTACGAACATCACGGAAGTTTTTCGGCTGCACCCAGAGTGCTACGACGCCGAAACGCGGCAGCTGCTCGATCAGGCGGAAGGGCGCGGAGGCCCGTTTGGCTTCAAGAACCTGCACTACGTGCGTGACGTCAAGGACTCGAAGGCGCTCAACTTCTTGCGCGAATCGGCGATTATCATCAGCGCATCGGGTATGGCGGAAACGGGTCGCATCTTGCACCATCTTCGCAACAGTATCGGCGATGCCAACAACACGATTCTCTTTGTGGGCTTTCAAGCCGAGAACACGCTTGGACGGCGCTTGTTGGATGGCGTCTCGCCCGTGCGTATTTTTGGCGAAATGCACACGGTGCGCGCGGCCATTGAACGCATCGAGGGCTACAGCGCCCATGGCGACCGTCATGATCTGCTGGCTTGGGTAGATCATATGGATCATACACGCCTGCGCCAGGTTTTCTTGGTGCATGGTGAACCGGAATCAGCCAACGCCTTGGCTGACGGCATCCGTGGCTTGGGCATTACCAACGTCGTGGTGCCCGCCTTACACGAACATTTCGACCTGGCATAGGCAACGAATCGCCGCGGAACCGGGCGCCGTCGCTGTGCGTTACACGAACATGACCAATCGAACACAACAGATTATCCTTTGGCGCCAGAAGAAGCGCCGGCACGAACGTCACAAGCCGCGGCCCTGGCGTTGGCTCTTCCAACTTAGCCTGAGCGGAGCGGCGATCTTCTTTCTGGTCTTTGGCGGCGGCGTTTTGACGGCTGCGGCCGCCGCGGCCGGCGTCTACGTCTATTTTGCTCAGAAACTGCCTGACGCCGCCGCGATCGAGACCGAACAGGAAGACTTCGCGACGGTCAAGATCTTTGACCGTACGGGCCAACACTTGCTGTATGAATCCATTGACCCGCGACCATTTCGCGGCGATCGCACCTACCTTCCTCTCAACGAGATGTCCCCCTGGCTGGTGAAGGCCACCATTGCCCTGGAAGACCGCAGCTTCTATGAAAACCCCGGCGTCAATTTGCGCGGGTTGGGGCGAGCTTTTGTCTCGAACCTGCAAGGCAACTTAGTACAAGGCGCCAGTTCAATTACGCAGCAGTTGGTCAAGAATGTGCTGATTCCACCCGAGGAGCGCATGCAGCGCAGCTATACGCGCAAGATCAAAGAAGCGATCATGGCGATCGAGGTCACGCGGCGCTACTCCAAAGATCAGATCCTGGAATGGTACCTGAACTACAACTTCTACGGCAATGCCGCGTACGGCGTAGAAGCTGCGGCGCGCATTTACTTCGACAAGTCCGCCGCCGATGTCACCCTGGCCGAGGCCGCCATGCTGAGCGCCTTGCCCCAGTATCCAGGATTGAATCCCATTCAGGCGCCTGAGGATGCCTACCGCCGCCAGCGCAAAGTGCTGGATGCCATGGCCGAGGCCGGTTATCTCACCGTGGCCGAAGCCGATGCGGCCAAAGCGTACGTGGATACCAAGCCGCTGCCGGTGCGCCAGCGCGCGAACGAGCGCTTCGAGTATCTTGATGCGCCGCATTTTGCGCTCTATGTGCTGGACCAGCTGCGCCGTGATTTCAACACCGCGGATGATCCCTATTTCATCTGGCGCAACGGCCTGCAAGTCTACACCACGCTCGACCTCAATCTGCAAAAAAAGGCAGAAGAAGTGGCCCGCGCCCAGGTGGAAAAGGTGCGCGAGAAGAATAATGTGCACAACGCCTCCGTGGTGGCCGTGCGACCGACCACGGGTGAGATCATGGCCATGGTAGGCAGCCTGGATTACAATAATAAGGATATTGACGGCGAAGTCAATGTGGCCATATCCAACCGCCAGCCCGGCTCTTCGTTCAAGCTCTTCACCTATCTGACCGCCTTGCAGCAGGGTTACACCCCGGCGAGCATGATTGTGGACGTGCGCACCGTTTTTCCCGATGCAGAGGCGCCGTATGTGCCGGAAAATTACGACCGCAAATATCATGGCCCGCAGTTCTTGCGTGATGCGCTGGCGCGCTCATACAACATCCCCGCGGTATGGATGCTGAGCAAGGTTGGTGTGAAGAACGTGATCAATACCGCCCATAAAATGGGCATTTCCACGCTGCGCGACGACTACTACGGCCTGGCTTTGACTCTGGGCGGCGGTGAAGTCAAGCTGCTGGATATGGTCTACGCCTTCAGCGTGTTAGCCAACAACGGGGTCATGGCTGGGCAGCGCGTGCCCGAAGATCGCCAGACCGAGGGCTTCCGCACGGTGGATCCAGTTTCGATCTTGCAGGTGCGCGACAAGAACGGGCTGATCATCTACGAATACAAAGAGCCGAAGCTCGAGCAGGTGGTCTCTCCGCAGGTCGCCTATGTGATGTCCAACATTCTCTCTGACACGGCGGCGCGCTGGGCGGCGTTTGGGCGCCCCAACGATCTGGAAATCCCCGATCGCACGGTTGCGGCCAAGACGGGCACCACCAATAACTGGCGTGATAACTGGACCGTTGGCTATACACCGCAACTTGCCGTGGGCGTCTGGGTAGGCAACACCGACAACGAGCCCATGGATAAGATCAGCGGCCTGACTGGCGCCGCGCCCATCTGGAATCAGGTCATGAAGGCGGGTTTGGGCAATGAGCCAAACGTGCCTTTCCCGCAACCCAGCGGCATCAAGAAGATGACTGTTTGCTACCCATCCGGTCTACTGCCAACGGCAGAGTGCCAACAGAAACGGACCGAGATTTTCATCGAAGGCACCGAGCCAAAGACCTACGACACGGTTTGGCGGTCGTTTGAGATTAACCGCGAGACAGGCAAACTATCAACGCCCTACACACCGCCGGAGCTGATCCAACGGCGCGTTTATCAGATTTTGCCGCCGGAGGCGGCCGATTGGGTGGCTGAAAATGGCATCCCGCAGCCGCCCAAGGAGTACGACACCGCCTATGGACAAGGCCCCGTCAACGACGAGGTGGCGATTGTCACGCCTGGCAACTACAACTACGTCAAGGGCCTTGTGCCAATTACCGGCAACGCCCGCGCCGGCGATTTCCGCAATTACCGCGTTGAATTTGGCGAAGGCCTGAATCCAGGCGCGTGGACGCAAATCGGCACGGAGCATGGCGATCAAAAGCAGAATGACACCCTGGAAGTATGGGACGCGAGTGCACTCGATGGTCTGTATACCGTGCGCCTGAGCGTGACCGAAGGCAGCGGCAATGTACGAACAGCCGTCACGCAGGTGACGGTGGACAACACAGCGCCGCGCGCCGAGATTGAGCACCCCTTCAACGGCAAGCTGTATGTTATGGAAGATGACGAATGGGTCAGTATCACGGCGAATGCGCGCGATAACTGGTCTATGGATCGCGTAGACTTCTACGTGGACAAGCAGAAGGTCGGCTCCAGCACCGTGGCGCCCTTTAATGCGAAATGGACGATCAAGATGCTAAACCTGCGCCCCGTGCCAGGGTCCGCGCCAGTGATGGGCACAGAAGTCATCACCAACAGCGACGGCACGACGACGACGCGGGAAATAGTGGTTAGTCAGGTTGTGGTGGATCCACAAGGGCGTATTATCCAACGGTTCTACAATGGGATGAGCGCCATCGTGGCCGGCGGCAAGTATACAGAAACGCACCAGATTTACATCGAAGCCTTTGACTCCGCGGGCAACAGCACCAAGACCGATCCAGTGACCATCCTGGTGACGCACAAGGAAAAGAAGGCGACCGCAGCTCCCCTCACCTGGGCTGCCCCGATGGCGCTGACCGCCGCCGCCACAGGGCCGGCGCCAATGAAGTCCGTACGTCTCTCCCTACCGATGCCCTGGCGCTCAGTTGACGCCAGTCTCGACTTGGCCGATAATAAGCGCCCTAGAGGCAGGACGTGAAACGGATCCTGATCACCAACGACGACGGCGTTCAATCGCCGGGGCTGTTGGCGCTGAAGCAGGCCCTGGCGCCTCTGGCTGAGATTACCGTTTTTGCCCCAGATCGCAACTGGAGCGCGGCCGGTCACACCAAGACGATGCACAAGCCGCTGCGGGTTAGCCAGGTGACGCTGGCCGATGGCACGCCGGCCTTTGCCACCACAGGCGCGCCGTCTGACTGCGTGAGCCTGGCGCTGCTTGGACTCATTCCTCAGCCCCCCGATCTCGTTGTCTCTGGCATCAATCAAGGCGCCAATATGGGACACGATATTACGTATTCCGGTACGGTGGCTGGAGCTATGGAGGCCGTTGTGGCTGGCCTACCGGCGATTTCGGTGTCGGTGGAATGGAGCGAGGCCATGGATTACGGGCCGGCCGCCGAGGCCGCGGCCAGGTTGGTGCGCCAGGTCTTCATGCGCGGACTCCCTGTCAACAGCTTCTTGAACGTCAACGCGCCGGCCCTGCCGCGTGAGGCCATCCGCGGACTGAGGCGCACCCGCTTGGGGCGTCGCGTCTACCGCGACAAGCTGATCGAGCGCCATGATCCACGCGGGCGGCCCTACTACTGGATTGGCGGCGATCCCCCGGGCGGCATCCCTGATGAGGCCGGCGACACCGACATCGGCGCGCTGGCGCTGGGTTTCATTTCGGTCACGCCGCTGACCATGGACATGACTGACCAGAGCTTGCTGGCGGCGCTCGCGGCGTGGGAGATGTAAAGCCAGTCGGCGGGGAAAAAGCTAGGAATCAGGATGGGAGGAGAGTTGAATGACAAAATACGCTTTTTTTGAGGGTGCTATTGTGCCGATAGAGCAGGCCACGGTCAGCGTCATGACGCACGCGCTGCACTATGGCACGGCCTGTTTTGGCGGGATCCGCGGCTACTGGAATGAGAAGCATCAGAACCTGTATGTCTTTCGCATTCGTGACCATTTCGAGCGCTTCTTGATGTCCACGCGGCTTCTGCTGATGAAGCTGCCTTTTACGCCTGATGATTTGGTGAATGTGACGCTCGACCTGGCGCGCCGCGAGGCGATGCACCACGACATTTACATCCGGCCCCTGGCCTACAAGGCAGAGAAAATCATCGGCGTCCGTCTGCACGACCTGCGCGACGAGGTGACGATTTACGCCGTGCCTTTCGGCCGCTATATCGAATCGGAAGAAGGCGCTCGTGTGTGCACTTCGTCCTGGCGACGCGTGGATGACACCGCGATCCCTGCGCGCGGCAAACTGGCCGGCGCCTATGTCAACTCGGCGTTCATCAAGAGTGAGGCGATGATGAACGGATTTGACGAAGCCATCGTGCTCAACCCTGATGGTCATGTGTCAGAAGGCAGCGCAGAAAACATTTTCATCGTGCGCAACCGCACCTTGATCACACCGCCTGTCAGCGACAATATCCTGGAGGGCATCACGCGGCGTACGCTGATGGACCTGGCGACCGCCCAATTGGGTCTGCAGGTGGTCGAGCGCAGCATTGACCGCACCGAGCTGTATGTGGCCGACGAGGCGTTCTTCTGCGGCACCGGTGTCCAGGTGGCGGCCATTGCCTCCGTGGATCGGCGTCCGATCGGCGCTGGCAAGATGGGGCCGATCACGACCGAGCTGCGTGACCTCTATTTCGAGGTGGTGCGCGGCAACGTGCCACAGTATTGCGACTGGTGTACACCGGTCTTTTGAGGCGGCATGAGCTTTAAGTCTGCCTCTACACCCGATGCGTGGCGCGGGATGCTCGCCTGTATGGGGGTGATACTTCTGGCCGTTCTGCTCCTACGTTCGATGGTCGCACTGCCCATTTCGGGTTGGGTCTTTCTCCTGGGACTGCTGGCCCTGGCGTGTCTGCCCGTTCTGGCCTATCTGGGCTACCGCACGTGGAGTACGCTGTCGCTCGAATACTGGGTGGATCGCGATGCAGTGACGGTTGCCTGGGGGCCTCTGCGTGAGGTGATTCCACTGGGCGCCATTCTGCGTATTCAACGTGGCGGATTTGCTGAGGTGCAGGGGCGCTGGTGGGAATGGCCGAACCCGTTCCTGACGCGTGCGGATGTTCGCGAGACGGGGCACATCGTCAATTTGGCCACGCGACCAGCCGCGGAACAGGTAGTGCTCCTGATTGAACAGCAGGACAAGGAACACACCTACACCGTCGGCTACGCGCTATCCCCCAGCGCGCCCGAGGCTTTCATCCAGGCCATTCAGGAACGCTATGAATTGGGGCCGAATCGTCTGCGCAGCGTGGGCCGTGAAACACCCGGCGTCTGGCAGTGGGACATCTGGCGTGATCGTATCGGCCTGGGCATCGTCGGTGTGACGTTGATCCTGAACCTGGCGCTCTTTGGCTATCTGTGCATCCGTTTCCCCAGCCTGCCGGCCAGTCTCCCACTGCACTTCGACGCGCTTGGCCAGCCCGATCGTTTTGGCGCGCCGGCATCCCTATTTGTGCTTCCCCTCATCGGCCTTGGAGCTTTGATCGTCAACGGCGTGTGGGGCGGTTTTCTTCACCCTCGTCAACGTCCTGGCGCGTATCTGCTCTGGGCCGGCGCTTTGTCTGTTCAGTTTCTTGTCGGTTTTGCCCTGGTGAACCTTGTTCGTTAGGGCGCCACTGATCACTGGAGCGTGCGTGAGAAATGGTGACACAATCCGCCATATCGCATCAATTGTCTGAAAATACCAGCGCACCCGCGGCCTCGGCCAGCGGCCCCGCGCCGCTGCTGACGATCATCGTCCCGGCATACAACGAAGAATCGCGCCTGCCGGCTTCGCTGCTCAAGATTGACGATTTCCTACGTCAACAATCTTACACCGCCGAGGTGTTGGTGGTCGAAAACGGCAGCCGGGACGACACGAGCGGTGTCGTCAATCGCTTTCGCGCCGATCATCCTTACGTGCGCCTGCTTCATTCGGCCAAAGGGAAGGGCACAGCCGTACGCGAAGGCATGTTGGCGGCTGCCGGGGAATATGCTCTGATCTGTGATGCTGACCTGGCTATGCCGATCGGCGAAACCGTCAAGCTTCTCAAGGCGGTGCAGAATGGTTTTGACGTCGCGATCGCCTCGCGCGAGGGCATCGGCGCGGTGCGCTACCATGAGCCCTACTATCGCCATCTCATGGGGCGCGTGTTCAACGCCATCGTGCGCAGCCTGGCCATTCCTGGCCTGCAAGACACACAGTGCGGATTCAAAATGTTCAGCCGCACCGTGGCGCGCGATGTCTTCACCCGCCAAACCATGGGGGGATGGGCCTTCGATGTTGAAGTATTGGCAATTGCCTTGCGCCGCGGTTACAAAGTGGCCGAGGTGCCGATTCATTGGTACTTCATGACCGAAAGCAAGATCAATCCCCTGCGCGACACGATTTCGATGGTGCGTGAGGTGTTCAAGGTGCGCCAAAATGTGCGCCGCGGACTGTACGATTAGCTCATCATTCTTCGCCAATCAAACAACGCCTTACACCTGGGATGACTTACCAACCTCCGGGACATCACCTCTTTCCGCCGAGGCCGATTACACCAATGATTGAGGCCAAAAACCTAACCAAGATTTATCGCGTTAACCAAAAAGATCCGGGCGTGAGAGGGGCAGTCAAGGCTCTTTTTCGACCGCAGCACCAAGATAAGGTAGCGGTGGATCACATCAGCTTTCGCGTGGCCGCAGGCGAAGTGGTTGGTTACATTGGCGTCAACGGCGCGGGCAAATCCACCACTATCAAAATGTTGACTGGCATCCTGGCTGCCACCAGCGGCGAGGTGCATGTGCTCGGGCGTGATCCGCATCGCCAGCGCGTGGCCAACGCGGGTGATATCGGCGTCGTTTTTGGACAGCGCAGCCAATTGTGGTGGGACCTGGCGCTGATCGAATCGCTCAACCTGATTGGTCGCATCTACCGCGTAGAACCTGCCCGTTTCAAGCAGCGCCTGGCGCAGTTCTCTGATATCCTGGAGCTCAAGCCTCTGCTTCAGGTGCCGATCCGCAACATGTCCCTGGGACAGAAGATGCGCGCGGAGCTGGCCGCCACGTTGATCCATGATCCCCACATCGTTTACCTCGACGAGCCGACCATCGGTCTGGACTTGATCGTCAAAGAGCGCATCCGCGAGTTCATCCGCCAACAGAACCGTGAAAACGGCACCACGGTCATCCTGACCACGCATGACCTGGGCGACATTGAGCAGTTGTGCCAGCGCGTCATCATCATTGATAATGGCAAGCTCATCTATGACGGGCCGCTGAGCACCATCCGAGATCGCTTTGGTAAGTTCCGAGCGATCACGTTTGAGATGGCTGCTGACGTGGGGCCGCTGGCCTTGCCGCCGGGAACCGAAGTCATGCCCGCGCCCGTGGATGACGCGACGGCCATGCGCAGGCTCGTGCTGCGTTTCGACCGTACGCACACCACCGCCAGCCAGGTGGCCGCGGCCATCATGAATCAGGCCGAGGTCGTGGATTTTTCTCTGGCCGAGCCAGATCTGGCCAGCATCATCAAGCAGATCTATAACGGCGCGTTGGACTGAATTGACCATGCTTAAATCCACCTGGCAGTCGCTGAAATCAACAGGGAAGGTTTACGGCGCCTTAGCCGCCATGGAGCCGAAGCTCTTTCTGGCTTATCGCATCTGGGTTTGGATGGAGTTCATCGTGCAAATCGTCGCGATGACGACTTTTGTCT
Organism: uncultured Anaerolineae bacterium; assembly: GCA_964513955.1. Classification (GTDB taxonomy): domain Bacteria; phylum Chloroflexota; class Anaerolineae; order SSC4; family Amarolineaceae; genus Amarolinea. Next base: position 16,070 of record CAZEPA010000011.1, read on the forward strand.
ATTTTTGGCGCGCAGTGTATCAAAATGCCAATACGCTCAGCGGCCTTAGTCTGACGCAAACCCTCAACTACGTCCTGCTGGCGCAGATTCTGGCGCCGGTCATTAGCACGCGTCTCATTTTTGCCATGGGATATGGGATGCGTGAAGGCATGATCGGCATCGAGCTGCTGCGCCCTGTAGACTTTCAGGCGCGCTACTATGTTGAAGCACTGACCGATGTCGTGGTCGCGCTCATTACCAAGACGCCCCTGGTGCTGCTCGCCATGCTGCTCTTTGGGCTGCGCTTGCCAGCCGATGTGCGTATTTGGGGCGCATTTGCCGTGTCGCTCTTCCTCGGTTTTACGGTGATCTTCTTTTTTGACTGGATTCTGGCTTGCCTGGCCTTTTACACGACGGAAGTGTGGGGGTGGAGCATGCTGCGCTATGGCTTTGGCCTCTTTTTCAGCGGCGCGCTAGTGCCGCTCAATATGATGCCAGATTGGCTGCGCACGCTGACCAGCGCACTCCCCTTTGTCCAATCTCTCTATGTGCCTGTATCGCTGCTCAGCGGCATCACACCGGTCAGTGAGGCGCCGCGGCTGTGGCTGGTGCAAATCGCCTGGCTGGTGAGCCTGGCCCTTGTTTCACGCCTGGTCTTTCGAGTGGCTGTGCGCGCGGTCACGGTGCAGGGAGGATAAGCCAATGCTGAATTCATCATTCAGATTGTCTGCCGCAGAGTCGTTGCTGGGACAAATAGCGCGGTATGTGCGATTGTACGGTTTGTTTCTGAAGCAGCGGCTAAAAATTCTGCTGGAGTACCGCATAAACTTCTTGATCGGCGCCTCGTCCACGGTGTCGGAGCAAGCAGCCGGTCTGCTCATGGTGTGGGTGGTGATGCGTCAGATTCCAAACCTGGTGGGATGGAGTTTTCACGAAATTCTGCTCATCTACGGTCTCGTGGTGCTATCAAAGTCCATCAATCATATGTTCGCAGATAACCTGTGGACCATTGGACACGACTATATCCGCAGCGGTGGTTTTGACCGCTTCCTGGTGCGACCGATCAATCCTCTCTTCCACCTGCTGGCCGATCGCTTCTGCCACGATGGCGTTGGCAATTTCATCGTGGGTCTGACGCTGACCGTGACTGCGCTGCGCACACTGGGAATTGCGCTGACCCCACTGACTGTGCTTTACCTGGTGGTCGAGGTGCTCAGCGGCGGCGCCATTTTCATCGCCTTGAACCTCATCACCTGCACGAGTGCTTTTTGGATTGTTGAATCGGTGCCGGTAACCCGCATGGTGTTCGAGCTGCACGAGTTCGCCAAGTTTCCGCTCACCATCTACCAGCGCGGCATTGGTCTGCTGCTCACCTGGTTGATCCCCTATGGTTTTGCTTCCTACTACCCGGCTTCCTATCTACTCGGCCGAGATGTCAGCCTCATCGCCTGGATCAGTCCGGTGGTGGCCGCCGTTCTCCTCATCATCGCCTACCGCGTCTGGCTGTTCGGATTGAGCCACTACGCGGGTACGGGATCGTGAGGGCAAGCGGCCTCTGAGACCGGCCAAAGCAAACTTCGGGTTTCTTGCAGAAACCCGAAGTTGTGAATGAGGCTATTGGGTGGCAGCCACGTTGATGTTGACGGAAGAACCGCCCCCTTGCTGCGGGAAGGCGATAAGTTGAATCGTGGTGTTGCCCTTGAGCCAGCCCGCAATCGGCGTCACGCTCGTAGCTTCGGCGGTGGACAGCAGAGTCCAGCCCTCGCTGCCGAAGAAGTCACGGTAGAACTTGATGACCTCTTCTGGCTTCAGCTGCGTTTTGAAAGCGGCGCCTCCAGCAACGCTGGCGCACTCGCTGGCATCCCCCGGCAGCGGAAAAATGAGGCTGCTATTCGCACACTTGAGCATCTCAGGTACGACCTGCGCTGCCGCCTCTGGTGCGGACTTAGCGGGAGCAGGCGTACCAGAGGCTGCGCAGCTCACAAGAAGAAGAGAAAAAATGAGCGCGGCCAGGGCCGCATAGAATTTCTGCATGACGTTCCTCGCCAGATGGATTTCACCTTTTACATGGCTTTGTGATTGATCACCCGGGTCGTTCACAGGTCGGTTGCGCATGGCGGATGCGGAGCACACACAGCCTTGCCTCGTGAGCGCACGGGGCACGACCCTCACTCGTTTACAAGCTCACGTTTGGCGGTTGAGCAGGCCCAGGGCCAAATCGCGCAAAAGATCGCCAGACGGCGTAAGCCTGGCATCGTGCAAAGCCTGCAGAGCGGCGGCGCTGTAAGTTTCAACTAAGGATGCCGCGTACCGGCGAGCGCCGGCAACCGCCAGCCGGTCCAGCACCGCGGGCACATCATCCGCCGTCAGGCGTGGGCGAGCATAGAGTTCACGCAGGGCAGCGCCGTGCGGGCCATTGAGCGCGTAGAGTACCGGCAGTGATTTCTTACGCGCCAGAATGTCGCTGGCGGCCGACTTGCCGGTCATCTGTTCATCGCCCCAGATCCCCAGGATATCGTCCTGGATTTGGAAAGCCAGCCCCAGCGATTCGCCAAATTGCCGCAAGGCGGTCAACTGCGCCGACTGAGCACCTCCCAGGCTGGCGCCCAATTCCACACTGGCTGCCAGCAGCGCCGCCGTCTTACCTCGAATCATCACCAGATATTCGTCTGTGGTCACATTGGTACGAGTTTCAAAGTCCATGTCCAAGTGCTGGCCTTCGGTGAGCGCGATGCAGGCATGCACGAAACGCTGCATGGCGTCAATGACCCGGCCGGGGGGCGCGGCTGGCGCCAGCTCGAGCAGCGTGCGGAATGCATGGGCAAAGAGGGCATCGCCCACGTTGATGGCCTGCGGCTGGCCCCACAACGCCCACACGGTAGGGCGATGGCGCCGCGTAGGGCTGTTGTCCTCCACATCGTCGTGCACCAACGAGAAGTTGTGCAGCAGTTCCAGCGCCGCGGCGGCAGGCAGGGCCGTCGCTGGATCGCCGCCTACGGCTGCGCAGCTCAATAGACAGAGCAGGGGGCGTATGCCCTTGCCCATATTGGCTTGCACCGGGCGGAACTCCTCATCCAGCCAGCCCAGGTGATAGCGCATCATGGCATAGTGGGTTCCCTCAGCCAACTGCGGGGACGCCAACGCCTGTCGCATCGTCTGCTCGACGCGGGGAAGGTAAGCGGCGGCAAAGTTAGACAAAGCGGGAAAAGAAAGCATAAGATTTCGCTTCTCCTAGCAAAGACGCGCGTTCCGACCGTTGCTTGAACCCGGAAGTCGCATCCTCTCAAACCACGCGCTGTAGTCGGCCTGGCTGCCGCAGGGTCTCGATGCTGCTGGCACCCATGCAGAACATGCCGATGCGCATTTCTTCGACCAGGGTGTCAATCGTGTCCAAGACGACCTCCGTTGAGACATCCGCCGCCTTGAGGAATGGGCCGGCCAGGCCAACGGCATCCGCGCCCAAGGCCACGCACTTGAGCACATCCAATCCTGTGCGAATGCCGCCGCTGGCAATAAGAGGCACATCCGGCAGCGCCGCGCGACATTCGGCTAGAGCCACGGCCGTGGGTAAGCCCCAATCGGCAAAGGCGCGGGCCAAGCGGCGCAGCCGGTCGGTCGGCGCCCGATAAAGCTCCACCTGGCTCCATGAAGTGCCGCCCGCGCCCGCCACATCAATGGCCGTGACGCCGGCTTCAACCAAGCGGCGCGCCAGGTCGCCGCCGATGCCCCAGCCTACCTCTTTGGCAATCACCGGCACTGGTAGGTGACGACAAACCTGCGCAATCTTCTCCAGCAAGCCCGACCAATCCCAGTTTCCATCAGCCTGCAGCGCCTCTTGCAGCGGGTTGAGGTGCAAAATGAGCGCATCGGCTTCGATCATCTCCACCGCGCGGCGGCAGTGGTCCACCGTATAACCATAATTGAGCT
>CAZEPA010000012.1:0-19511 GCA_964513955.1 uncultured Anaerolineae bacterium
GCAGCCAGCCAGCAAGAAACTGACGTAATGAACATCGGTCATCGCGCGGGTGGCTTGCGTCACGAAACCGCCGGTTGATAGGAGAAGCGCAGCCGCCAGCAGGCCCGTGGCCCCATTCACCCACCAGTATCCCAGGCAAAACAAGAGCAAACAGCACAAGACGCCGAACGCGGCGCAGGCCAGGCGGGCGATCCGCAGCACATCGGCTGGCGGCACGCGTCCTTCGGCCTGATTTTGTTCCAGGGAATGGTCAAAATTGTAAAAGCGCAAAAATTCGGCGCCGCCGTGTGCGGTTTCGTAATAGACTTTGAGCGGCGCGCCGATCAACCACTTCCCCAGGGGCATGTTCAGCCCGCCCCATGGGCCGCAGGCCTGGCATTGCCACTTCTCCCAGGTCAAATCTCGCGCCAGCACCAGGTCCGTGTAATAGGCGCCTGAGGAGATCCAGCCGGTCTCATCGCCGTCGAACGGCGTCAGCGGCGTCTGGCGAAAGAGGACCACTGTCGCCAGAATCGTGACGGCCAGCAGGCCTGCGTAGAACGTAACATAACGGTGATGCAGCCAGGGCGGCAAGGTCAAGATACACTCCACCAGCGAATAGACTGTACTTCATTTTCGTCCCTTGTCGCTTGTCGGTATGAGACGAACTTCCGCTGGGCTGTCACACAACATCTTGATATCACGGCCTCAAAAGTCGAGCAAACCCAGCTTGTTCAAAATGATGGTCGGTGGTAAGAGCTTCGACGATGCCTCGCTGTTGCATGACAACGAAACTTGCACAATCCACGAGGCTCCATTCCTTGTCCGGTCGCTGCCTCAGCAGTTCCCAGGCAGTTTTGTCCAGAATGGCGTCGGCATGAATAACTTCGAAGTAGGGAGAAGTCCGTATCCCATCAACCACGGCAATGATCCGTGTTCGGGGAAGTCGTAGCGGGCTTGTCAGGAGGGCAACGAGTTCGATTATCACGTAGTTGGTCGTCACCAGCTTGAATCCCCGCTGACGAATGTCGCGATACAGTCTGGCCGCAGCTTCGAATTGCGGCTGAGTCTTGTCCACAAGATTGGCCCACCCGGACGTGTCGGCAAAAATCTCAGGAGTTGGCACGGTCTTGCCCTTCGGAGTCGCGCAGTTCTGCCAGCAGCGCCTTGCCGATGTATTCATCGTGGCGATCTGCCCAATCAGGGACATCGCTGCTAAACGCGCCGATGAATGGCTCGAAAGGATCATTTGAGAGACTCTGAGTGGCGGTCACCAACCACTGCACTGCCACAATTTCGGGGCGCTGGCTTTGTAGTTTGGCGGTCTTTGTCAGGGTCTCGTAGACCTGCTCGGGCAGTTCCAGCAATAAGGTATGGGTCATCGTTCGCACCTCCGATTTCCGTTTCACATCCGCTCGATTATAGGGCAACTGCCTTGCCAGGTCAATTGTCGTTGCGCGCGTAACTTGCTGGGCACAGGGTGCGCATCGGCTGCAGGGCGATAAGTGAGCCTGGTGGTCTTTTTGTACAATCTTTGTTATACTAAAGTATCGGAGAAAGCAGACGATTCTGTGCCCGCTCTGCTGCTCTGGTGACGCTGATGTCTAGAAAGGTGAATGACCATGATCCGAGTCCAGCGCTTTGTTGTGCGACTTGTCCTTCTCGCGATGATTTCGTTACTCTTGACGCCCGCCATGATCCCCACGCCCGTTCATGCCCAATCCTCGGCGCCGGACTCATCGGCGCCTGCGCAGGTGCTTCTGCCGCCGCAGTTCTTGCCAGGCGATGATGCCATTGGCGCAGCGTTCGGCATGCAGCAGGCGCCGGCGATTGCCCGCGGCAGCGATTCGTTCCTGGTCGTATGGGCCGACCGCCGCGCAGCGCCGAGCGGCTCTGTCTATGCCGAGACTGAGACCACCACTGATATCTACGGCATTCGTCTGGACGCCGCAGGCGTGCCCCTCGATGTCGTGCCTTTCGCCATCACGCAAGGCCCAAGCGCCCAAGGTAACCCGCAAGTGGCCTGGAATGGCAGCATGTGGCTGGTAGTTTATGAAAGCTATTCGGTTAGCGGCACCGGCATTTACTACCAAAAATCGTTGGAAGCGGTTCGCGTGAGCGCGGCAGGCCAGATTCTCGATGCGAAGCCCATCCTCCTCTTTGGCATTCAGCCATCAACGAACGATTGGACCGTGGCGAGCGATGGCAATCACTGGGCCATAGCCTATCAAGGCTCAACGGCGGGCGCCGATATCCTGGTACGACGAGTATCGTCCACCGGCGCGTTGCTTGGCGCTGCCGCGCGACTGCTGGTTCCGGCCACCTACTATATGCGCTTTCGATTCCACCTGGCTTATGCCGCCGGCGTCTACTTGCTCACCTGGTCCGATAACTCGGCCACGCAGGGCATTCGTTTTGATCGAGATCTGACTCCGCTCAACGTCACGCCGTTCAATTTGATGAGCCCAGATTTAGAGGGCCTGGCCGCGAATGACAGCGGCTTCTATGCCGTCTGGCATGCCCAGCAGCCCGATTTTTCGATGGCGGTAGTCGGTGGGCGCATCTCTACGACAGGCGCGCTTCTGGACGGTGCAGGCGTGAATATCTCGTTGACGCACCAACCAATCTACGACAGCGCCACCCGCGTGGTCTGGGACGGCGTCACCTGGCGCGCCGCCTGGGGGTATAACGGCGTCTCGGTGGCGCGCATCAATACGGCTGGTCAGGTGCTCGATCCAGGCGGCGTGGCCCTTCCCGGTCTGATGACCGGTGCGACTGCGCCCAGCCCGGGCGGCGGCTTGCAGATCGCGTGGCCCGTTTACAACGCGGCGATGAGCGATGATGAAATCGTGTCGGCGCCGATCGCGGCCAATCAAACCGCGGGACCGACTTTGACGCTCTCTGTGGGCGCGCCCAGCCAAAGCCGACCCGATTTGGCGACCAGCGGGAGCCACACCATGGTGGTGTTTCGCAGCGACACGGCCACCGGCTTCCGGGTGATGGCGCAGCCGTTGGATGCGAACGGCAACCCGACTACGGCCGGCCCCGTCCAACTCGACCAGGGAAACACCTACAGCGGTCCCGGGCATCCGTCGGTAGCCTGGAACGGCTCAGTCTACCTGGTCTCGTGGAGTACCAGCAGCAGCATTGTGGCGCAGCGCCTACAACCTGATGGCGCCAAGATTGACCCCGCACCGTTTTTGGTCATGAGTTCCAGCTTTGGCGCCGCGGACGTGGCAGCCCTCGGCGATACGTTCTTAGTCACCGGTCGGCGCTATGGATACACCCCAGAAACCATCTACGCGATTGCCGCACGTGTGCGCGGCAGCGATGGCGCCGTCCTTGACTCAACACCGTTGCTCTTGGGCGGATTCTACTTGCGCACCCCACCCGCGGTCGTTGTGCTGGGCGGGCGTTGGTTTGTGGTGTTCCACAGCAACTGGAGCCACGACAACAGCAGCGCCGACACGGTGGGCGTCTTCGTCAATGCGGACGGCAGCAAGACAGCGGGCACAAACCTGTACGGCCCCTTTTCCACAGCCGGAGGCAACGGCATCTTCGAAGTGGGACTGGCGTCCAATGGCTCCGTCGCCCTGCTTGTTCAATCGGCAGAGATCTCCTCTGGCGTTGAGACAGACCTGGTGGCGCGTCTCATCAACGCAGATGGCACGCTGCAACCGGTCTTTTATCCCACTCCCTGGCGTGGCAACCAATACCTGCCGCGCGCCGCCTGGGACGGCCATCAGTTCATCGTGGTCTACACCGATCAGCGCAACCGCCTGGCCGATCTCGAACTGCTCGATGCGCGCGGCGACCTCTTCGGAATGCGTATCAGCGCCAGCGGCATCGTCATGGATGCGCGCGGCTTTCTCTTTTCCAACTCCCCGGCGGCCGAGGCGAACCCAACCATCGTCGCCAGCGGCGGCGTTGCCATGATTGCTGCGTCTCTGATGCGCCATCAGGCGCCATTGGCTGCGAATCGCGTCGGATACGGACGCTATGGCGTGGGCGGCAATCAATGGCCCGTGGCCGTTACGGCCGCCAGCGCCAACGGCGGCGATGTGCCGCTCACCGTGAGCTTCTCCTCGGCCGGATCCTCCGACCCTGATGGAACCATTGTCGGCTTTGTTTGGGATTTCGGCGACGGCACAACCTCCACGGATGCCAACCCTATCCACACCTTCACGATGCCAGGCGCGCACGTGGCGCTTCTCACCCTGACCGACAATCAGGGCGCGCAGACCAGCAACACCGTACTGGTCACTGCCACGGCGCCCAACCAAACGCCGGTAGTCGTGGGCAGTGCATCGGTGTATGCCGGCCCGCCGCCCCTAAATGTTGTGTTCTCGACCGTAGGTAGCTATGATCCAGATGGGGTTGTGGGCAATGTCTCTTGGGACATGGGCGATGGCAACAGTTACTGGGGCGGAATGGCCTATAACACCTACACCACCCCCGGTGTCTACCATGTGATTGTCACCGCATGGGATAATCGCAACGGCACTGGCAGCGACACCTTGACGATCGTCGTGGGCGGCACACCGCTGGCCGGCGATCTGAACGGCGACGGTCATGTCAATGCGCAAGACCTCGCTCTGGCCGGTCAGGCCTGGAACACCTGGATGGGTGATCCTGCCTTTGACCCGCGACTAGACACGAACAGCGATCATCGCATCGCCGTGAATGAAGTGCAATGGGTGGCTGCACATTGGGCGCCCTGAATGCGTTTTGAGGTTGTGCGATATCTTAACGTCAGGCGTTGGGTTTCTATCAGGAACCCAACGCCTGTTTGTTTAGTGGCCGAGCAAGGCCACGCTTTCCTCGCGTGGGTGATAGTTCAGCGCGGCGAAGCCGAACTGCTGTAACAGCGCACGCACCTGGTTGCAGCGCGCTTGCAGCGGCGCTTTGTTGATCTTCCAGGTGCCGTTGACCTGGTTGACGACGAGCTGGCTGTCGCCCCAGATGTCTGCAAAGAGCTGCGCCGGAGCGCCGCCTGCCGACTGCACGCGGCTGACGAGGTCTTGCAGCGCGTTGATGAGGGTGTCGTACTCGGCTTCGTTATTTGTCACCCGGCTGCCAAACGTCAGGCGGATGATCTCTGGCTGCGGTTGGCCCGGCCACAGCAGCGCATAACTGCCGTAGCCCTGCCCAGGATTGCCCTTGCTGCCGCCGTCGAAGACCACGCGCACGCGGATCTCCGCCGGGGTTGCCGCCGCTTTGACGGCTGCGGGTTTTTGTGTGCGCGGCGCCGGTCGCGTGGGAGGCCCCGCCGACACAGGCGGCGCCGGTCGCAGGTCAATCAGCCGCGGCGGTTCTGCGGCGCCAGGAACGTTGGCGCGCGCGGGCGCCGAAGGCAACGGTGGTTTTACGGGCTTCTCGACTGCGGGCGCGCGCGGCGGCTCCTGCTGATGGGGCGCGGCCGCGCTCTCCAGCACGTCGCTGCCCTCCAGGTCGTGCGCGCTTAACAGCCCCATGCGCTGCGCGCGCCGAAAGAGCCGCCGCCGATCGGCCGCAGACAGGGTCAATATCTGCGCCAGCAGCTCATCTACGCTCATTCGGTTTCTTGATCCTGTTCGACGGCGCTGTGCGGCCCCTGACGATAGACGTCGTACAGATAGGCCAGGTTGGCCTGATGGAACCGCTGCACCAGACCGCTGAGGGGAATGCGCGACTTGCCGCAGGCTTCGATGTCAATGGTCAGCAGCTCTTGACGCGGCAGCCGTTCGCGCACGTACTGCCGCGCCAGGCTGTCAATCTTGTGCAGATACGCAATGTTGCTCACAATGATCTCATTGATCTCGCCGCGCAAGAGGACTTCGCCATGCCCCTGCACAATGTTCTCCAGGCCCAGGGCGGCAATCGCCTCCAGCGACTTAATCATCGCATGGGCGTCGCCGCCCACGATGTATGGCACCGGCATGACGGTATCGCTGGCAAAGAGGACCTTGTCTTCTTTGACAAACACGCTGACCACGTCCGCGCTGTGCCCCGGCGATTCACTGAGCACAATCGTGCGGCCGCCCAGCCGAATCGTCAATTCCTCTTGAAAGACGAGGCCCGGCAGACGAATCTGCACCTCATTCAATTCTGGCGTGTGCTCGCGCGCGTCACGCAAACCCTGCTCTGCATGGCGCCGCATCAGGTCTCGGCAGCGCCGGTGCGAAATCACTTCTGCTTCGGGGTAGAGGTAAGCGCCATAGATGTGATCGGCGTGGGAATGGGTCAGGACGACGTAGCGGATTCCATGACTGCTCAGCGAACGGCTGCGCGCAAAGTCGCGCATCTCGCGTGATTCACTGGGATAGGGCAGCGTGTCAATGACAAGGGCGCCCTCGCTGGTAAAGACAACACCCCCAGTGACCTGGGCAAAAAGGCTGCTGGTGAAGACCCAAATGTTGTCGGCTACACGTTCTCGCTGCATGGGTTCTGACGCTCCTGACTTTCGGTCTCAAGATAGGCAGAGGATAGCATAACAGCGGTGTCATGTCAAGGAGATTATTGCACCAGCAACAAAAAACGGTCACTCTCCGGTGAGAGCGACCGTTGATAAGGGCAAAGTGCCCCGCCGTGCCGTGTGCCAAAGGGCCTGAACCTGCTTGCGCAGGTGGGCGCCTGTCCAGGGACATCAGCCTTGCTCGCAAGGAGCTAACGCCTAGCCTCCAGAACGTCCGGCACCCGATTATCAGGTGTTGGCTCAGAGCGCTTGGATGACATCACGTACACCGCAGGGTACTCTACGGCTAGTTTAGCACATCCACTTGTTTCTGGCAAATTAGGGTGTTTTTTGGGGCGCGCTGACTTGATGCTGCCGATAATGCTCCTGCAGGCTGCGCACTTTGAGCTCTTTGGCTTGCAGCGCGCGGATGCCGTTGACGGCCGCCTGCGCGGCGCTCAGCGTCGTCATGAGCGGCACTCCATGGCGCACTGCTTCCATGCGAATGGATTTGCCGTCATCGAACGCGGTGGGACCAAGCGGGGTGTTGACAATCAGGTTGATTCTGCCAGCTTTGATCAAGTCCACCACGTGCGGCGATCCCTCTTTGACCTTGTTGATGGGGGCGGCTGGCAGCCCGGCGCGCACCAGGGTTGACGCCGTGCCGCGTGTCGCCAGTAACGTGAAGCCTAGACGGTGCAGGTCCCGCGCAATTTTGAGAATGCTGCCTTTGTCGAAGTCATTGACCGACAGAAACGCGGCGCCTGTGAGCGGCAGGCGCTCGCCGGCCGCCATCTGCGCCTTGGCAAAGGCGTGACCGAAGCGGCTGGCGTGGCCCATGACCTCACCGGTGGAGCGCATTTCCGGCCCCAGGAGCGTATCCACGCCCACGAACTTCTTGAAGGGCAATACAGCCTCCTTCACGAAGAAGCCGTCAATCGGCGGTTCGGTCGTGAAATGCAGCTCGATCAGCGATCGGCCTGCCATCACCTGCGCCGCTATCTTTGCCAGCGGCACGCCGGTGGCTTTGCTCACAAACGGCACCGTGCGGCTCGCGCGCGGGTTCACTTCCAGCACGTAGACGATGTCATCTTTGATGGCGTACTGGATGTTCATCAGCCCGCGCACGCCCAGCGCCAGCCCTAACTTCTCGGTATACTCGCGCATGATGCTCAGATGGTAGTAGCTGATCTTGTACGGAGGCAAGACGCACGCGCTGTCGCCGCTGTGAACGCCAGCCTCTTCGATGTGCTGCATAATACCGCCAATGACCACGCGCTCCCCGTCAGCCACGGCATCTACATCCACCTCGTAGGCGTCTTCCAGGTATTGATCAATCAAGACGGGCCGCCCTTCGCTGACTGCGGCTGCTTCCTGCACAAAGCGCGCCAAGGAGTCGTCGTCATAGACAATGGCCATGGCGCGGCCGCCTAAGACGTAACTGGGGCGAACCAGCACAGGATAGCCAATCTGCCGCGCCACGCGTCGCGCCTCGGCCACAGAGACCGCCATGCCATTGGCCGGCGCAGGAATGTCCAACTCGGCCAGTAGATTGCCAAAGCGCCCCCGATCCTCGGCCAGGTCAATCGCATCCCACGCGGTGCCCAGGATCGGCACACCCATCTCGGCCAGCCCGCGCGCCAGGTTGAGCGGCGTCTGCCCGCCAAACTGCACAATCACGCCTGACCGCAACCCACCAGACGGTGCACCGATTGGCGTGTTGTCATTTTTGCCTGGCGTCAAGTCGGATAGGTTTCGGGTCTCAAGATTTGGCGTCTCCCCCAGTTCTCGGTCCACGATGTTCAACACATCTTCCAGCGTCAACGGCTCAAAATAGAGGCGGTCAGAGGTGTCATAATCAGTGCTCACGGTTTCTGGATTGCAGTTGACCATGATGGTTTCGTAGCCGAGATCATGCAGAGCAAAGGCGGCATGGCAGCAGCAGTAGTCAAACTCAATGCCCTGCCCGATTCGGTTAGGCCCGCCGCCCAGGATAATCACTTTGGGACGCTTGCTGGCAGGCGCTTCGTCCTGCGTCTCATAGCTGCCATAGAGATAGGGCGTGAAGGCCTCAAACTCGGCCGCGCAGGTGTCCACGCGCTGGTAAGTCGGCGTCAACCCCAAGGCTTTCCGGCGCATGCGTACGACCTGCGCTGGCGTCTGCGGCCAACGGACAGGTTGGGCCGCCTGGTCCACCGCCACGGCGCTGGGGCGATCGGCCGCGTCCCCTGGGCTTTCTGCGCCCGCCGTCAATTCGGCAATCTGCTGATCAGACAAGCCGAAGCGCTTCGCTTGCCGCAGCAGTTCCACTGGCAGCGCCTCCAGCGTATAGCGCGCTATGCTCTTTTCCATCTCAACGACCTGGCCCATTTGCGCCACGAACCACGGGTCAAAGCCGGTCCAGGCTGTGATCTGCGCTTGGCTAACGCCCTGGCGCAGCGCCGCGAACGTGGTGAAGATGCGATCCCGGGTGGGCGTACTCAGCCGCACGGGCAGCGACGCCAGGGGCTCTGCGCTTGCGTGGGCTGGTTTCCATTCGAGCGCACGCAGCCCTTTGAGCAGCGCCTCCTTGAAGGTGCGGCCGATCGCCATGACCTCGCCGACCGATTTCATCTGCGGCCCCAGGGTGGGGTCCACGTTGGCAAACTTCTCGAACGCCCAGCGCGGAATTTTCACCACCACGTAATCAATGCTCGGCTCAAAAGCAGCCACTGTTTCGCGGGTGATGTCGTTCTTGATCTCATCAAGGGTGTAGCCAACGGCCAGCAGCGCGGCCATTTTGGCGATGGGAAAACCGGTGGCCTTACTGGCCAGCGCGCTGGAGCGGCTGACGCGCGGGTTCATCTCGATGACGATAACGCGGCCGTCGGTCGGGTTGGTGGCGAACTGCACATTGCTGCCCCCGGTTTCGACGCCCACGGTGTCCATCACGATACGCGCCTGGTCGCGCAGCCGTTGATACTCTTTATCGGTGAGGGTTTGCGCGGGCGCTACGGTAATCGAGTCGCCGGTGTGCACGCCCATCGGGTCGAGGTTCTCAATCGAGCAGACCACCACGAAGTTGTTGGCGCTGTCTCGCATCACTTCCAGTTCGAATTCCTTCCACCCCAAGACGGATTCTTCCACCAGGCAGGTGTGCACGGGGCTTTCACGCAGGCCAAATTCCATCTTTTCGACGAAGTCGTCGCGATCAAAGGCCGTGGCCGCGCCGGAGCCGCCCAGGGTAAAACTGGGCCGAATGAGCAGTGGAAAGCTGCCGATCTCCGTCGCAATCGTCAGCGCTTCGTCCACGGTGGCCGCCAGGCCAGAGCGGGGCACGCTCAGCCCGGCGCGGATCATCGCCTCTTTGAAAAGCAGGCGGTCTTCGGCCACTTTCATCGCATTCAGGCTTGCACCGATCAACTGCACGCCGTGAGCCGCCAAAATTCCCTGCTCGGCCAGGGCCACGCCCAGGTTGAGGGCTGTTTGCCCGCCAACGGTTGGCAGCAGCGCGTCTGGGTGTTCGCGGGCGATGATCTTCTCTACGATCTCGATCGTCAGCGGTTCGATATAGGTGGCATCGGCCAAGTCTGGGTCGGTCATCACGGTGGCGGGGTTGGAGTTGACCAGGATCACGCGATAGCCCTCGCGCCGCAGCGCCTTGACCGCCTGCGTGCCGCTGTAGTCGAACTCGGCAGCCTGGCCGATGATGATCGGGCCGGCGCCCAAGATCAAGATGGAATGAATATCGGTTCGTTTTGGCATGGTCTATCTTGTACGCATTTTCTTTAGCCGCGGTAAATGTTGATCACATCACGCAGCATGGCCGCGGCGGTCGGGATGGGGCCGCGCTCGTCCACTTTGGCGAATTGCACCCCCATGATGTCGGTGTGCCAGACAACGCCCATCTCCCAACCGTTGACGCCAGCCAGGGGATGGGACAGGGGGAGGCGCGCCGGGTGAACGCTGAGGCGATAGCCGTCGCCCAAGGGCAGCGCCACCGCCAGCAGCTTGATCACCTCGCCCTGTGCGCGTGCGCGACGCAGATCGTCGAGCCCAATGCCGCGGATACCGCGCACCTCGACGTCGCGCAGCGCGCAGGGGAATTCTAACACGCTGTTGGCAATGATGGTGAGTTTATTGGCAGTATCCCAACCGTCCACATCGAGCGAGGGATCGGTCTCGGCCACGCCCTCCGCCTGCGCTTCGTGCAAGGCCTCTGCGTATGTCTTGCCGGCTTCCATCGCCGTCAGGATGAAGTTGCTGGTGCTGTTGAAAACGCCTTCAATCTTCGTGTAACGCACGGCGGTGTGATCACGCTGCCCGATGTTGACCACCGGCAGCGCGCCGCAGACGGTGGCGCTGAAGGCAAGGCGCTTGCCGTGATTGGCGGCCGCTGCGCTCAGTTCCTGGTAGGCCAGCACCAGCGGCGCCTTGTTGGCGAGCACCGCGTGCCAGCCCTGGCTGAGAGCCAGGCGCAGACAGTGCAGCGCCGGCTGACCGCTTTGCAGGTTGACGGGCGAGGCCTCCAGCAGGACATCGGCCTTGGCGCGCTTCACCATGTCGGGCGCGGCCAGGCCCGGCTTGCCGCCATACGGGAATGCGCCGATGCCGCCCTGCGTCACCTTGTGCTGTAGGAGCAGCGCAGGGTCAATGCCGTGGGCATCAAGCACAGCGCCAGAGCTGTCGGCCGCTGCCGTCAGCTTGATGTGCAGGCCGTACCGTGCGGAGAGGATCTCTTTCTTGTCCAGCAGAAGCGTCAGAAAGCCCCGGCCGACATGGCCGAGGCCGATGAGCGCAACCCGAATCGTCGGCGCCATGGCATATTCCTGTCTTCGGTGAGTAGATAACAGAAAGAGCAGCGGCAACGCTGCTCTTTTGACTGATGGGTAGGCTCCTCGACTTGGACTCGAACCAAGAACCTTGCGGTTAACAGCCGCTTGCTCTGCCTATTGAGCTATCGAGGAACGACTTGACGGCATTATACTCACATGCCAGGGGCTGTCAAATTTGCGGCGTATGACCTTTTCTGGGGGGATGGCCTTTTGACGACCGCGCACGCAGCGACCGCGTGGGCGACGCTGCAGGATCGCCGCCTCAGGAGTTCAGATAATCGCGTAGGCGGCGGCTGCGCATGGGATGACGAAGCTTGCGCAGCGCTTTGGCTTCGATTTGGCGGATGCGTTCGCGCGTGACGCCGAATTCCAACCCGACCTCCTCCAGGGTATGGCTATTGCCGTCATTGAGTCCAAAACGCATCTCGAGCACGCGGCGTTCGCGGTCGGACAGCCCGGTGAGGATGTCGTGCATCTGTTCACGCAGCAACTGCCGGTTCGCTTCATCGGCGGGGCCAGGCACACCGTTGTCCTCGATGAAATCGCCGAGATAGCTGTTCTCGTCGCTCCCCATTGGTGTTTCCAACGACATCGGTTCTTCCGAGACGCGCGAGATGTCGCGCACTCGCGCGATGGCGCGCTGCCAGCGCTGCTCAAGGGTGGGGGATAGGGCGGCGCCGGCGGCATGCGCCTCTTGGATGGCAGCCGCGTCCTCGGTCGAGAGGAATTCCATCGCCAGGGCAATTTCCTCCGCCGTGCCATGCCGCCCAAGCTGCTGCATGAACTGATACTGCAGCCGCGCCTGGCGGTTGATGCTCTCCACGACGTGCACGGGAATGCGGATGGTGCGCGATTGATCAGCAATGGCGCGCGTGATCGCTTGCCGAATCCACCAAGTGGCATAGGTGCTGAAACGATAGCCGAGCGTCGGATCGTACTTCTCCACGGCGCGCAGCAGGCCAATGTTGCCCTCCTGGATCAGATCGAGAAAGGACATGCCGCGACTCAGATAGCGCTTGGCCACACTGACTACCAGGCGCAAGTTGCCTTGCACCAGATGCCAGCGCGCTGCGTTGCCTGTCTGCACGACCTTCTCCAGCTTCGGCCTGTCTTCCAGTGCGCACTGGCCCATACGCAGACGCGCCGCGGCTTCCACGCCCGCATGGAGTTCCTCGGCCAGGGATATTTCCTGGGCAGTCGTCAACAACGCATGGAGGCTTATTTCATGTAGATACATGCGCACCGGATCCCCGATCAGCGAAGGATCGTGCGTCTCTTTCAGAATCTGTTCTACCGCCTGGCCGGCCTCCGCCGCTACCTCCGTGGCGAAGGCCTCATCCACCTCGATCTCGATGGGCGCTCTGCGCGACGCATAGGCGCCGGCCTGATCAGTCGGCCGCACGCTGTGGAGTATGCGCGCGCGAACTTCGGCGGGCGCCGCCGGCTGCGCAGTGGCTTTGGGCAGCTCGAGTATTTTGGCCTGGCGGGAGGCTGGCGGCCGCCCGCGCTTTGCCTTCACGGGCGCGGCCGTGGACTCCGCCTCTGAGGCGGGCGGAGAGGGTGGAACGATCGGGGGAGGCTCGTGCTCGTCTGTCATCGCGTCTAAATCCCTGTGGCGCCTGCGGTGGGAGGGGACGGATGTTGACTGCTCTGTGATAGCAGCGACCGGCGACTCAATGCCATCTGTACTTTGCCCAATTCCTGGCGCTGCGTTTCAACCAGCAGCCGGTAGTCATTTTCGCTGCTGTTCGGTTCATCTGGGCCGCTTCCATCAGTGGCCTGTAAGTAACGTAGTTCCTGCAAACGCTGCTGCAAATTGACCTGGCGCAGGCGCAAGACGGCGTTTACAAGGTCGTGCGCGGCTTGATCCAGGGCCAGCGAAGGCCGTGTGGGCAGTCCGCGGACAAGATCGGCCAGGTAGGTTTGCAGAAACGGCGGCACATCTTCTGCCAGGGCGGGCAGCTGCCAGCTTTCGCCTCGCCCTTGCAGATCAGTCAAAACCTGGAGCAAGGTGCGCTGTTCGCTGCGCCCGAAATCGGCATCACGCAAGGGCTCGAACCCCAGCGATCGAAGTTGACGATCGGCCTCGCCCAGGAGGCGCGGCTGCTGGAGAACCTGCTGCAGAACGTAGCCTGCCATCCCTTCGCCTGGCCTGGGCGCGCTGACCGGTGCACCCGGTGCGCCGGCCGCTGGACGGCTGACGCGTGCCTGCCGATCAGCGCCGACAGCCAATTTGCTGGCTGCGGCTTGCCGTTCAATCTCACGCTGAATGGTGCGTTCGTCCACTTGCGTCAGGCGCGCCAGCCGTTGCACATAATGCGTACGCTCGATCGGGTCAGCCAGTTCCTGAATAAGCGGCACCAATTCACTCACCACGGTGGCTTTGCCCTTGGCGGTGCTGAGATCATTCTCCTGCACCACCACGCCGAACAGAAAATCAACCAGCGGCGCGGCCGCATTGACCAACGCGTGCCACTGATGCACGTCATGACGGATCAGATCATCGGGATCGAACCCCTGGGGCAGGGTCATGACGCGTACATTGACCGCCAGGCGGGCTTCTTGCCGCACCATGCCGCTGGCGGTTGGCACGGCTACGGACTCTTTTTCCAGCGCCTGCCGGGCCAGGTGGACGCCTCGAATCGTGGCATGGCTACCGGCGTCGTCGGCGTCCAGGGCCAGGATGAACTCGTTGGTGTACCGTTTGAGTTGGCGCAGCTGCGTCTCTGTCAGCGCCGTGCCCATCGAAGCAACCACGTTGCGTTCTCCAGCCTGGTGTGCGGCCAGCACATCCATGTAACCTTCGACAATGACAACGTGTCCGGTGTCGCGAATCGCGCGCCGCGCCTGGTCAAGCCCATACAGCACGCGACCTTTGTCGAACACTACGGTCTGCGGCGAGTTCAGGTACTTGGGCGGCGTGTCATCAAAGGCACGCGCGCCGAAGCCGATCACGCGTCCCTGTACGTCGCAAATCGGGATCATCAGGCGCTGCCGGAAACGGTCGTATGTCGAACCACGTTCCTCGTTGTGAATCAACAGCCCGGCGGCCAGCAAGTGATCGGTCGTGTAGCCCTGCGCCAAGAAGGCGCGTTTGAGGGCCTCCCAGTCATTCAACGCGTAGCCAAGTTGAAAGCGAGAGATGGTGTCGCCATCCAGACCGCGCCGGCGCACGTAATCGCGCGCCATCTGCGCAGCCGGCGAGCTGAGCAAGAGGTTGTGGAAATAGGCAGCCGCAGTTTGAAGCACTTGCCGCGCTTGTTCACGAGCCTGCTCTTCTGGCGATATCTCCTCGCCGCGCGCGGTCAGCTCAATCCCGGCGCGCTGCGCCAGGACTTGTAGGGCCTCGCCAAAGTCGAGTTTCTCCTTCTGCATGATGAAGGAGAAGAGATCACCGCCTGTGCCGCAAGAGCCAAAGCAGTGCCAGCTCTGATTGTCAGGGAAAACCACGAACGAGGGCGTCTTCTCGGTGTGAAATGGACACAACCCTTTGAAATTGCGCCCAGCCTTCTTCAAGGAAACGTAGGCCGAGATGACGTCCACGATGTCGAGGCGGCCCTTGATGTCGTCTACCACACTCATGCCCAGCACCTCTCGAAGCCGCGCTCTCTTGGATGCCGCGCCAAGCGAGCTTCAACGTCATTATATCGGTGATGACGAAAAACGCCAAGCAATGGGACGTGGCTGACGCCGCGCACGTTGGAGGTTGTCGTCATCAGCGGATCGCACGCGCACCGGCGCCGTTGACGAGGCGCTGGCGACCAGCGTCCAATGCCAGACCAAACGGCGTCGTGATCAACGGCGCAGGTTGGCTGCCCACAAAGCGGCCGTCCGCGCCGGCAAAGCGCTGTAAGCCCGCGCGGTCGCTGATGATCAGTTCGCCTGCGCCAGGATCGAACACGAGCGCCTGCGCTCCATGCAGCGGGTGGGCCAACGTGGGCGCAATGCTCCCGACCACCGCGCCGGTAAGACCATCGAGCCAGGTGACTTCGCCGTATTGCGGGCTGCGCCAGAAGAGCACGGCGACGCGGGAGCCGGCCGTGTCGGCGGCCAGCGCCACGGGATGGCCGTAGCCGCCGATCTGCACCCGAGTGACCAGCGCGCCGTTGGTCGTGTCGAGCAGCGCCACTTCGTCGGCGCCCGCCAGGGCTACGAACACGCGCTGGCTGCCGGGGTTGACGGCCACCACCCAGGGGGCCGGCGCCAGGTCCATGCTTTGCACCACCGCCAGCGTTTGCGCATCCAACAAAAGCAGGTGGTTGGCGCCAGTTTCGGCGACCCACAAACGGGAGCCGTCCAGGGCCAATCCTCCCAACCGCGCCAGCGGCGCCGAGGTGGCCTGAACCGTCCCCGAAAGGGCATCTAGACGCAGCACGCGCCCCCCTGTGCGCAGGTCAGTCGCTTTCTCTGGTGCAGCCCAGGTAGTGACAAGAACCGCTTGCCCGGCATCGTCCACCGCGAGGGCGACAATGGCGCCCGGTAGTTCCACCTGTTGCCGCGTCGCACCTTGAGCATCTTCGATCGTCAGCGTCTGTTCTTGTCCCAGGATGCGGCTGCCATCGCGCAGGTTGACGGCCACCGCGGCGCCGCTGAAGGCAGGCTCGTCAATCCCTTGCGCCAGGTCATCGGCGGCGGGCGGCTCCGGCGTGTGGGCGACCGGGGTCGCCTGAACTGCGGTTAGGGGCTGGCTGCTTGGCTCGTAGGCCATGAGTGCAGGTTCGGCGTTCAATCGGCCGGCCGGCGCCTGCATGACCAACGGTAGAAAGCTGGGCGTCATTCTTGTCACCTGGAAGGTGTAGTCGCTGTGGCATCCACCCTGCCCACGCGCTTGCGCCACCTGCACATACACCACGCCGTTCGCCGGCGCGGCCCATTGGATCATGGAGTCAGGCGAGGACGGATCCCAGTTGTCGTTTTCGGCCAACAGCACGGTCAGGCTTTGGTTCCATAATTCCAGCCGTGTATCGCCCAGCGCGCCCAACACATCGGTCTGCAAACGATAGATCGCTCCCTTCTGCACTTCGATGCGCGCCCAGTCTGCGTCGCCGGGGCGATGGAAGTTGTGCAGTTGGGCGTACGGGCCAGGAATGAGCGGCGGAGCCTCAGACGGCAGGTTGTCTGGCTCGAACGTATCGGCCTGCGCCGTACACGCGCCCACGGGCGTCGGGGTCGGCGTGGGGGTGTTAGTGCGTGTGGGCGTGGGCGTCGCCGTTGGGCCAGGCGTGCGCGTGGGCGTCACGGTGGGTGTGGCGGTGCGCGTCGGTGTGACGCTGGGGGTGGGCGTGAGCGTTGGGGTGGCCGTTGGTCCAGCCGTACGGGTGGGGGTGAGGTCAGGTGTTGGCGTGTTCGTTGTGCTGGGCGCTGCGGTCGGGTAGGCAGTTGGGGTGGCAACCGGGCCTTCATCCTGCAGAATGGTGACGGTGTCATCGGCGCGATTGGCGACATAGAGCCGGTTCGTGGCCGGATCCAGGAGAATGGCGCTTGGATCGTTGCCCACCGGCAGCCAATAGAGCCAGACATCGCTTACGCCCTGGAAGAAGTGCACGGCGCGCTCGTCCGGGCAGACGACGAAGAAGCGCCCGTTGTTCGGATTGGCGGCGACCGCGGTGGGTGTGCAATTCAGCGGCACCGTGTTCATGACCTCTGAGTTGACCAGATTGATCACCGCCACGGAGAAGTCGTCCGGTTCAATCACGTACGCGCGCTGGCGCATGACATCCACCGCCACACTGGCGGGACCGCCGCTCACGGGAATCAGGAAACGCAAGAAGCCCAGGTCGTCATAAACGCCCACGGTGTCATCCAGGCGATGGGGGATCAGGAAACTGAGGGCCGGGTCGTTGCGTAGGATGGCCATCGGCGCGCGGCCGATGCGCCGAATGTCGGTCAGCACGGCGGCAGGGCCGTTGACCATTGCCAAGGAATCGTCGCCGTTGCCCGCGACCAGCACCTGGCCGCTGAACACCTGGACGGCGACTGCAATCGGCTGATGGCTGACGCCCACAAGAGAACCGCCGCTGGTCTCGCCCGTGACGCCAGGCGGCGCATCCAGGGCCACCAGGGAATCGCTCAAACGGGCCGCCACATAGAGGCGTTGGCGCGCTGGATCATAATCAAGGCCCACTGGCCCCGCGGCGCCGTTTAGGCCCAATGTGGCAACTACCTGGTTGGTGTCGAGATTAGCCACGGAGACATTGCCGCTGAGGCCGTTAGCCACAAAGAGACGCCGCCCAGCGCCGTCCAACGCCAGGCCCTGCGGCTCCTGGCCCACGCGGATGATGCCAAGCACACCGACTGGCGTCGCTGTGGGAGTCGGCGTGGGGGTAATCGTCGGCGTGGGCGTTGGCGTGCGTGTACGCGTCGGCGTGCGCGTGGGTGTTGCGGTTGGCGTTGACGTGTTGGTGGGCGTGATGGTTGCGGTTGGGCTGTTGGTGGGGGTAAGCGATGGCGTTGCACTTGGCGTGATCGTGTTGCTGGCTGTCGGAGTTGCCGTTGGCAGCGGCGTTGTAGTGGGGGTCTGAGTGGCCGTCGGCGTTGTGGTCGGCGTCGGCGTCATGGTTGCCGTGCCAGTCGCTGTCGGCGTGGGCGTTGGCGTGTCGGTGGCTGTCGGCGTTGCCGTTGGCGTGTCGGTGGCCGTCGGCGTGTCAGTGGGCGGGACTGTCGGCGTGAGCGTGGGGGTGCGGGTGGCCGTGGGCGGCGTCCCCGTGATGATCGGGGTGATGGTGGGCGTTGGCGTCACGGTTGCGGTCGGGGTTGCCGTTGGCGTGCGCGTCGGGGTTACGGTCTGAGTCGGTGTTAGCGTCGCCGTTGGCGTGCGCGTCGGGGTTACGGTCGGGGTACGCGTCGCAGTGTCAGACGGGGTGGCGGTGGGCGTGCCAGAAGCCGTCGGTGTGGGCGTCGGGGATTCCGTCGGCGTGAAAGTACGGGTAGACGTTGGCGTCGCCGTGACGCCTGGGGTGCGCGTAGGCGTGCTTGTGTTCGTTGGCGTTACTGTTGGCGTCGAGGTGTTTGTGCTCGTAGGCGTACGGGTAGGTGTGACGGTGGGCGCTGCGGTTGGCGTGCGGGTACGTGTGGCGGTGGGCGCTGTGGTTGGCGTGCGCGTGGGCGTCGCCTGACGAACGGTGACTGGCGCCACCTGGTTGTGCGGCGCGATCGTGGTGTTTGAACTGGTTGCGCTCACGTCATTGTAGTAGGTGCCGCCGCTGCTGGCCGCGTTGGCTTGAAAGCTGATGACCAGGCTGCCGCTGGTGAATGGGCTGGTCTTATCAAGGCTGCGCACGCTGGTGTACTGCGCATGCGGTGCGCCGTTGGCCGCGATCCAATCCCAGGCTCCCCAGCCGCCGCTGGGATCGCTCAACTCAAAGGGAGCAACGGCTTGCACCTCGGCCCAACCTTGCCAATAATCCCGAAACGCGCGCGTGATATAGTCGGCGCGGTTGCTTTCGATGATGATTGGGTAGCCTTCCCACGTATACAAACCGTCGCCGAGTTGATAGCCGGTCTCTGATAAAATCACGTCTACATCACGACGACCCCAACCCGCCAGCGCGTTGAGTTCACGCAGGTAGGTGTCTATGGCCGCCTGCGGCTGCGAAGCCGTGCCGCGGTGCAGGTTGTATTCTGGCGGATGGTTTGACGGGTAGGGATGGGCGCCCCAAACATCGAAGGCCCAACGCGCGTTCGGCGCCGCATTGAACATCTGGTTGATGAACGTCAGCGGGCTAATGTTGCCGCCAGGCGATAGCGGTCCGTTCACGATGCGGATGCGGCTGTCGCCAATACTGCGAATGGCGCTGGCCGTCTGCTCCAGGAAAGGTGCATATTCGGCTGCATTGGCGCTGCCGCTCCATTCCAGGTTCAGATTCGGCTCATTCCAAATTTGAATATAGAGTGTAAAGCCGTTCCGTCGCGGCAGTCCCGCCACCACGCGGCGAAAGGCCTGCGCGGCGCTGCTATAGTTGCCGGCCCAGTCGGCTTGCGGCTTGACCCAGTTCGCGCCGTCGTGAGGGCCTTGCAAGCGCAGCAAGACATTGAGGCCGCGATCGTAAGCCGCATTGACATAATCAACCCAACACGGTTCTGGTCCGCCCGTATTGTTGGTGACGCCATAGAAGAATTGCTTGGCCAGTGCGTGATACCCCATCAGCTCTCGCGTGCGATCGATCTGCCACGTGATGTTGCTGATGTTGCAGTTTTCCTGAATGAAGGTGTTGATTCCGTAGAAGCTGTCGCCGCGCCGCGCTGGCGCCGTCAGCCCATCCCAACTGAGGCTGCGGCCGCTCACG
>CAZEPA010000013.1:0-18221 GCA_964513955.1 uncultured Anaerolineae bacterium
AAAACTGTGTCACTGTCAAAAGAAGACAAATCAGTGGTCATCCAGGAATATCACAAGCACGAAACAGATACCGGGTCGCCCGAAGTTCAGGTTGCCTTGCTGACAAAGCGCATCAACGCCCTGGTTGAGCATTTGAAGGCGCATGCACACGATGAGAACTCTCGCCGCGGCCTGCTCAAGCTGGTCGGCAAGCGCCGGCGCCACTTGAACTATCTGAATCATACCAACTACGACCGCTACGTAGAGTTGGTTGGTCGTCTGGGCTTGCGCAAGTAGGCTTGTTCCGTTTCTACGGCGATGCCGTGGAGTCTCGTGCGTCGTCGCAGAAACGGATGATCTTGCATTCCGGCAGAAGGAACAGGTATTGGGGAAAAGAGAGAAAGGTGTTTTCGCCTCCTTCTCTCTTTTCCCCAGTTCCTGACCTTTCGGTCCGGCTAATGAACGCAGCGCCGGTCGTGACAGGCGCTATGCATTGGTGTATCACGCGGTGATACGCCTCATTTGTTTCCCCAACGTGAAAGGGGGATACACTCGTGCCTGTTCAGACAGGCATGAAAGGACCGAATATGATACAGAAGCATCGTTTTAGTGCCAGGTTGGGCAATCATGAGATTGCCATCGAGACCGGCACACTGGCCCAACAGGCCGGTGGCGCGGTGACGATCCACATCAGCGACACCGTACTCCTAGCTACTGCCACGGGCGCCAAGAACATCCGCCCAGGCATTGACTTTTTCCCACTCACCGTTGATTTCGAAGAACGACTGTACGCCGCCGGCAAGATCCCCGGCAGCTTCTTCCGCCGTGAAGGCCGCCCCAGTGAGTCAGCCATTCTTCTCTGCCGCCTGGTGGATCGCCCGCTGCGCCCTCTCTTTCCCAAAGGCTTCCGCAACGACGTTCAGATCATTCTGACGGCGCTCTCTGCGGACCCAGATCATTACTTGGACACGCTGGCGATTATCGCCGCTTCCGCCGCCTTGATGATCTCCGACATCCCCTTTGCAGAGCCAGTTGGCGCGGTGCGCATCGGCTACGTGGATGGCGGATTCATCGTCAACCCTACCGCCGGCGAGATGGAAAACAGCACTCTGGACCTGCGTGTGGCCGGCACCAAGGACGCCATCCTGATGGTCGAAGCCGGCGCGGACGAGATTCCTGAGGATACGATGGTGGAAGCGCTGCGCCTGGCGCACGATTCCATCCAGGACATCATCCGCATGCAGCTCGATATGGCCGCGCAGATTGGCAAGCCCAAGATGACATTCAAGGCCTACCTGCCCAAGTCCGAAATCGTCGAATCGGTGACGGAACAAATCCAGAGCAAAATCGCCGATATCGTGGCCAGCGGCATGGGCAAGAGCGAACGCAATGACGCCTTGGACATCCTGCGCAGTGAAGTGGTGGACGAAGAAGATACGATTGACGACACCCAAGAGCGGATCGCCGTCTTCGACAGCCTCGTCAAAAAGCAGGTACGCGACCGCATTCTGAACGAAGGCATTCGCCCTGATGGTCGGCGCACGACCGAAATCCGGCCGATCAGCTGCGCGGTCGGCGTTTTGCCGCGCACGCATGGCTGTGGCCTGTTCACCCGCGGCGAAACCCAGGTGCTGTCCATTGCCACGCTCGGCACGCCGCGCGAGGCGCAGACGCTCGATACGCTGATGCCAGAAGATTCGAAGCGCTACATGCACCATTACAACTTCCCGCCTTACTCGACGGGTGAAGTTTATCCCATGCGCGGCCCCAAGCGGCGCGAGATCGGACATGGCGCCCTGGCTGAGCGCGCTCTGCAGTCCATGATCCCGGCCGTGGACAAGTTCCCGTACACCCTGCGGGTTGTGTCCGAAGTGCTGTCCTCTAACGGCTCCACCTCCATGGCCTCTGTCTGCGGCAGCACCCTGGCGTTGATGGATGCTGGTGTGCCGATTGTGGCGCCGGTGGCCGGCATCGCCATGGGCCTTATCACCGAAGCAGCGAGTGATCGCTTTGCGATCTTGAGCGACATCCAGGGCATGGAAGACGCGCTGGGCGACATGGATTTCAAGGTCGCAGGCACGAAAGATGGCATCACCGCCCTGCAGATGGACATCAAGATCAAAGGCCTGCGCATGGACATCATGGAGCAGGCGCTGGAGCAGGCGCGGCAGGGGCGTTTGTTCATCCTGGACAAGATGCTGGCCGTGATCTCCACCCCCCGGCCCGACTTGTCAGCCCTGGCCCCACGCATCCTGACCATTCACGTAGATCCGGAGAAGATCGGCAAGATCATTGGCCCAGGCGGCAAGCAGATCCGCGCCATGCAAGAGAAGTATGGCGTCAAGATTGATATCGAAGATGACGGTTCGGTCTACATCGCCGCGGCCGATGGCCCCAGCGCGCAGTCGGCCGTACGCGAAATCGAATCGCTCACCGAAACGGTCGAGGTCGGCAAGACGTATGTGGGTACGGTGGTGCGCACCGAAAGCTACGGCGCCTTCGTTGAAATTCTGCCCGGGGTGGATGGCATGGTGCACATCTCCCAATTGGCCGATTACCGCGCGCCCTCGGTCGAAGATGTGGTGCATGTGGGCGACGAAGTCATGGTCATGGTGACCGATGTAGACGACCAGGGCAAGATTCGCCTGAGCCGCCAGGCTGTCCTGGAAGGCTGGACCGTAGACGAGGCCCGCTCACGCGACCGTCGTTCACCCGGCGGCGACCGCGGCGGAGATCGTGGCGACCGCGGCGGCGACCGCGACCGCGGCGGCGACCGCGGCCGTGGCGGCTACCGCGGCGACCGCGGCGGCGACCGCGGCGGCGACCGTGGTGGGCGTCGCTAAGCTGCAATAAAGAACAAACCCGTTTTCTGGCAGAAAACGGGTTTGTCGTTGCGCTAAACAGCCGAATTGCTGTCTCATGTACATACAACGAAGATGAACTACGACGAAGAGATGCTGCGGATGCCCGCGGCGACGCCATACAGGCCAAGTCCGGCCAGGCATTACATCCAAGCGGTTCTACAGACTGTGGTGCCAGCCCTGGTGATCGCCCTGGTGATTCACCTCTTCTTGGCGCAGGCCATGCGCGTCAACGGCCAGAGTATGGAGCCGAGTCTCCACACCGGCCAACGGCTCATTGTGGAGAAAATCTCCTATCTCTTGCATGCTCCCCGCCGCGGCGATATCGTGGTGGTTCGGATGCCGTCGCGCGACGATGAGCTGCTGGTTAAGCGCGTGATTGCGCTGGCGGGTGAAGTGGTTGAGATTAAAGCCGGGCAGGTCTACGTGGATGGCGCGCGACTCGATGAGCCGTACGCGTCGGTAGAGACGTCCGGTAATCAGCGCTGGGTTGTGGGGCCGTTGCAGGTCTTCGTCATGGGCGATAACCGCAACGCCTCCAAAGACTCCCGCTCTTTCGGTCCCGTGCGGCTCAGTCACATCGTCGGTCACGCACTTTTTTCTTACTGGCCGCTCAACCAAATCGGCAACCTGGAATAGAATGCTGGTCTGATCAAAAAAGAGACCCAGCTGCGAGTGCAGCTGGGTCTCTTTGGTGTCTGCCGGAAATCGTCTGAGCGCTTAGCCCAGCGTGAGCGTATGTTCGTGCACCACCGGCGTGGTCGAAGTGGGCGTGGGCGCGGCGCTGCCATTCAATGGCACAGCGACGATTCCGTCTTCGGTGCGCACCAGGCGGCGAATTTCTGTCGCCATGTCTACGAACAGGCGGCCGTTCAGGTGATCAATCTCGTGTTGGAAGGCGCGGGCGAGCCAGTCCGTCGCTTTGATGCGTACTTCTTTGCCTTCGACATCCATGCCCTTTACAGTCAGCCACTGCGCGCGCCAGACATCGCCTACCAGGTTTGGAATCGAAAGGCAGCCCTCCTCGCCCAGCACCTCGTCGCGCGAGGCTTTCACAATTTCCGGGTTGATGAGCGTGTACAGTTTTCCGCTGCCTGGGATCTTCTCATCTTCCGGGATTTCAATCACAATGACTCGTTCTGGTACGCCAATCTGCGGCGCAGCCAGGCCAATGCCAGGCGCGGCGCGCATGGTCTCGACCATGTCATCAATCAGCGTCTTGAGGCCGCTGCCAAAGCGGTTGACTTTCGCCGCACGCTGACGCAGCACGGGTTGCCCAATTTTTACAATATCACGAATCGCCATTCCATCTTCGCCCCCTAGAGGTTCGTTGGGATTATAGCCAGTTCACACACGGCTGTCAAACCTCTTTTGGACGTCGGCGCGGCTGCATCGCGCCTTCCGGACAAAGCGGCGCGGCGAGGACTGGCAGACATCTCGCTTCATCAAACGAAAGGGGAGTCAAGCATCGCCTGCTTGCTCCCCTTCATCTTTCGGTCAGTCTGCCATCAACTTAGCTTTGCGGTTTGTGGCAAGCCGTACATGATTCTGCCGTGCGGCCAGCATGATTCTCCGGGAAGGGTTTGACGCTGCCGATGGCATGGCACACCAGGCATTGACCTTCGCGGCCTTCAAGCGCGTGGGGGATTGGCGGAGGCCCACCGGCCGACTGCGTGGGCGTAACCGTCACCGTGGTCGTCGGTTCGGTAGGCGTGACAGTCACCGTTGCCGCCGATTCCGTAGGCGTGACCGTCACGGTTGTCGCCGATTCCGTAGGCGTGACCGTCACGGTTGCCGCCGGTTCAGGTGCGGCGGTTGCGGTCGGTGTAACCCCGCTGTCGGCTGCGGTCTTGTGGCATGCCAGGCAGGTATCGGTTGCGCGGCCCTTGTGATTGGTCGGGTACGGTTTGAAGCCAGTTTCACCGTGGCACGTCAAACATTGATCGCGTCGCCCTTCGAGTGAATGCGGAATCAAAGGCGGGGTAGTCGCAGTCGGCTCGTTCGGCTGACCGCTGGCGTCGCTGCTGGCAGACTGATGGCACTGCGTGCACAACGAGCGGTCGAACGCGGCGTGATTTTCAGGGAACGGGCGCACCGTGGCGTTGAGACCGTGACACAACAGGCAATCGGTGCGCTCACCAATAGGGTGGGGCACCGGTCGGGGCTGGCCAGACCCAGGCACTGGGGGAGGCGCCACCAACTGACGCACGGCCGGGGCATTCAAGCCAACGAACTTCCATTCAGATGCATGGCAGGCGCTGTTGGAACAGAAGCTGCTGTTGTCCGTGCCGCCAGGGTTGGTGACGTTGTGGCAGCCGGCGCAGGTCGCATCAAACACAAAGCGATGGCGGGCGATCCAATTCGAGTCTTTGTGCGATTCTGGCTCGCCTGGCTTGTCAACGCTGAGGACAGGCGCTGCATCGTCGCTCGCGACGACTTCGGGAATGGAATGGCATAGATTACATTCGAGGCGTACGGTTTGGCCCTGGGGAGAAACGTGCTTGCCGTCATGGCAGCGGAAACAGCCGGGGAATTCCCGGTGCCCCGCGTTGTCGGGGTGCGTTTGCCAGCCCACCTTCAGATTGGGAAAGACCGTCTGGCTGAAAATACCCTTGATCTCAATGACGGCTTGCTGCACCTTCTGTGTGTTGGCCGCGTAATAGGTAGGTTCGTTGGTCTTGTACCAGCCCTCCAGGTCCTCAACGGCTTTCATCCCCGCATCCAGGCTTGGATACTCCTGGCTCAGAATCTTCGTGCCTTCGGACTTGATGTATGGCATAGAACTGTCGAGCAGACCGCGGGCCAACGCCTCATCCATGGCATTGCTAGGTGAACGGAAGAGGTGCGAGATGCGGGTATGGCAATCAATGCAATCCATCCGGCGCAGCTGACTTTCGACCTGTTTGCCAAAATCGGGCGGCAGTCCTGCTTCCGTATCGAAGAACTCTGTGACCTTGCCGTCTGGCGCCACTTCTTTGACATAGGGAATCGTCTGCTTGAGGCGATCGTCGGTGTAATAGTAGACTTGGCTCTCGATATGCCAGTGAATGCCGCGTCCCAACCCCTCGCGCAGTGAACCGCCGCCGGTCTTGATGACCATGTAGTTGCGCGTGTGCGTATTCAGTTCATCGCTGGCATAACGCTTGATCTCGACAAAGGTGTCGGATGAAAACTTGTCGGGATTGTGGCACTGTTCGCACGTGTCGCGCGCGGGCCGTAGATTTTTCACGTAGATGGGTGGTTCGTAGGCTTTGGTCAGCGCGTTGACCACATGACTGATCTCACGCGCTTTGCGCGGCACGGTGAGCAGAATGGAATCCTGTCCCAGGTGGCAATCCACGCACGCCACGCGCGCATGAGGTGAAACCTGGTAGGCGAGGTATTCTGGGGGCATCGTGTGGCAGGTCGTGCCACAGAATTGTGGGCTGTTAGTATACTCCCACGCCGTAGCGCTGACCGTAACCGTGGCGAGCACAATTAGAATGGTGAGCAACCCGCCTACAATCCACGGCCAGGGGCGACGCAAGGACCTGATCCAGGTCACGAAACGTTTCATAAGAGGTACCTGCCTTTTCGGAGCCTTCTAAAGACTACGCTGGCTCGGCTGATAGGGTATGGCGCACAGGGGGACTGGAAACTCGAACAACGAACGATCGTGCGTTCAACGGCAACACGGCATCAGGCTGCGGCACCGTCACAGGCGGCTCTGGCGGGGTGTCTGCTAACAACATGACGGTATCCTACGTGAGGCGGCAGTCTAATTCCAAGCATAATTACTATATCCCCATGGCTGTTTGTTGTCAAATTGTAAATACCTTCAGCTTTGGGAAGCGGATGAAAATCGCGTTTTGGATTGGCGGTCATGAAGTAGGACGATCGGAAGACCCAAAAAGTGATCGGACGCTCAAGCTGTCGCTTGGGCGCCCGATCAGGATCAGCGGGGGTAGTTCAGGCAAAAACTACGGCCGGGTCATGCCCGCCATATCCACCTTGACGCCGCCCTTACTGAGATCCTCCATCGCATCGTAGAGAACCTGCGCGGCGT
The DNA here is from genome assembly GCA_964513955.1 of uncultured Anaerolineae bacterium. Classification (GTDB taxonomy): domain Bacteria; phylum Chloroflexota; class Anaerolineae; order SSC4; family Amarolineaceae; genus Amarolinea. The sequence continues at coordinate 6,886 of CAZEPA010000013.1, forward strand.
ATTTGGGATTGTGTGCAAATACGCCCGGATCCTTCTGGACGTACTGGTAGTTGTAGGCCGCACGCAGCAGGCGCGGCGTCCAATCGGTGTAGGCCTTCTCGTCCTGGTCTGCTGCACCGTTGCCGTTGGCATCTGCGTAGAAGTACGGGTAGGCGGTGGGGCTGTAGGCGATAGCAACCTTAGCTACATCTTTGGCGTAGGTCTGCAGAGCGGCGAAGAGCTTCTCTTCCATCGTCGCAATCTCGCCCGCGACCCCTTCCTTCACATCCTTGTCGCCGTCGTAGTCGCCAGCCGCCATGCGGATTTCCTGAGGCGATTTGACGCCGGCATGACAAGCGGTGCATTTGTCGAAGTTGAGCCCCAGCTCATGCGTATTGTGGCAAGACGTGCAGGTATCCATGCCTGGCGCATGGGCATTTCGTCCCACATACTCTTTGTCGGCATACTGATACGCAACCTGGGCGTCATTGCCAAACAGCGTGGCGCCAGCCGCGAAGTAGTGCACGTTGAGGAAGCTGAGCTTCTTTTCCGGCACGGCATCGTCATCCAGGCCCTTGAGGCGATTGTTGACGGCAGCCGTGGACTGGCGACCCTGGTGGCATTCGATGCACAGATTGGCAGGCACTGGCTTGAGATTGCCGCTGTCATCTTTCTCCGTGCTAAAAGTGACGCTCTTGCCGCTGGGGAAGGGCACGCTCGTGACGGCGCGCACCGAGAACTTGGTCAGATCATCATGGCAGGTGGAGCATGCGAAGCCGTTGGATGGCTCCGCGCCAACGACGCCTGTAGTGACAATCGTACCATTGCCGGTGACAGCCACAGTGCCGCCATTGGCAAGGAACTGGGGTAGGCCCGTGGCCGAGTGACACTTCGCGCAGCCAGCCGGCACCATGCCCTCAGCATCCCAGTCGCGGAAAGGCATGGCCGTGCCGTCGAAGTGACCGGCATCGTTGCGCACTGCCTTCGCCATGTCCACCGGCGAGGCCAGTTTAGTGTTCAGGTCCGCAATCGAATCGTGCAGCAGCTGGATGATGTACTTGGCGTTGTGCGCGAACTTACCTGGATCCTTACTCGCGACCTGGTAGTTGTAGGCGGCCTTGAGCAGGCGCGCGGTCCAAGCCGAGAAAGGCTTCTCGTCTTGATCCAGCTTGCCGTTGGCATTGGCATCGCCAAAGAAATAGGGATAGGTCGCCGAATCGTAGCCAATGTCTTTCTTGGCCACTTCTTTGGCATAGGCCTGGATCGCCGTGAACAGCTTCTCTTGTAGACCTGCTACCTCGGCTGATACGCCTTCCTTTGCGTTGCCATCGCCGTCATAGTCCATCAGCGAGCCGTTCATGCGGATATTGAGCAGATCAGCCTTCGCCTTGACGTCCTTGTGGCAGGCGGCGCATTCTTCAATCTTCACTTCCAGGGTGTGCGGATTGTGACAACTCTTGCACGTGTTGTAACCATCCACATGGCGGAATTTGCCATCGTAGACCATGCCGTCATATTCATAGCCACCCTTGACCAGCGTGCCGTACTGTGTGGCCGCGGCCGCGAAGTAGTGAACATTGCGGAAGCCAAAGGTCTGCGTGACGCCCTTGCTGTCCACAAACGGGGCGACGATGGCATCCACGTCTGTGACCTTGAAGGTATCCGTGATCTGTTTGTCCACGCTGAGCTTGGACTCCCGACCCTGGTGGCATTCCATGCAGCGAGACTCGTCGCCCAGGCCCTTGATTTCGATGCCAGACGGGAAAACGACGCTCGTCTTATTGATGGTGACACTGTTGTGACAAGCCACGCACTGCACCGTGGTGCCGATTGGGGCTGCCTTGTCCACCTTGCCGGCGGCGCTGCCATCGGCGCCGAGGAAATCGAGGTAGCCCGGCGTGCTGTGGCATTTGGCGCACGTCGTCGGAATCTCGACCGGATTGGCGGCGTCCCAGTGCTTAAACGCCTCTGCGGTCTTGTCATTGTGCGGCGAACCAGTCCAGGCCGCTTCGAATGGCACTTCGACGGCTGGTTTGGCTTCAGGGCACTGTGTTGGCTCGGGGCAAGCAGTGCAGGTGGGACAGGGCACAGGCGTTGGCGCCGGCGCCGCTGTTGGCGGTGGAGGCGTTCCTGCACACGCGGCCAGCAGCGGGGCTAGGGCCGCGACCACAAGAACGCCAAATAATCCATACTTTACCTTCATTTGGAACCCTTCCTTTCCCGTAACGATCTCTCCCCTGGTTGAGCGGCCTGGGGTGTTCGGATGTGGCGTAAGGCTCCTCGTCTGTTTGGAATTGAGCAAGTAGAGCCAGGGGGCTACCCTGCAAATCCATCTCACGGCGAGCGGGCGTGACGAAAACGAAAAATACTTCGGCAAGATGGAAGTCTATCTGCGATGACAGTCCTTGACAATGATGAGCGTCATAGCGGGCGCATTTCAGGTTGGGGCAGATCGGCCTTCGGGCGATTCAAATCGCTGCCACCACGGCTCAGTCCACCTTCGTGGGCTACGCCCCGAAATCGAAATGCACCCCGTCATGGCGCTGCCAGCGAAGCGCTCATCGTCATGGTTGACGACGGCGCGCGGCAACGCATCTCCTCACCAGGACTATTTTTCGAGCGCGCCAGCGTCTATCCATGCCCTAATCTGAGCCAATTCATCGTCGCTCAGCTTGATGGGATGGGTTGCGCTGGTCAACACCTTCAGCACCAGGCTTTCACTTGATTTCCCTGTCACGAAGATAGGACCTGATTTCCCTCCTTTCTGGGCATCCGCATAGGTTGCCAGTGATAGATTGCCGATGGCGCCATGACATGCAGCGCACTTTTGGGCAAAGAGTGGGCCAACGTATCCATCCCACGTGACCGTTACGGCCGCCGGCGACGCGATCGCATCTGGCGTGGGCGTCGACACGACCGGCGCTGGCGTGGGTGTGGATGGAATTGGCGTTGGAGTTTGCGGCGCAAACACCACCACCGTTGCCCGCACGGGGAGCGTGGTGATAGCCGTCTGTTCAAAAGAGACGAACTTGTAGAGACCAAACAACAACGCAACTGACAAGACGCCGGCCATGGGATAAAACAGCCGCTGCCGTCGTTGCATCAGAACCGGATCCAGCGTACGCGTCGCCGTGCCCATCTTGATGGCAGCCAACTCGCGTGGGTGCTCGTGCAGCATTTCAGCTTCGGTCAGCACGCCGGTGAACATGCTCTTGTTCAACTTGCGCACGTGTACGTGATACATGTGCCACACGATGATAGCCAATACCGCGAGCAGGGCTTCGCCGCCGTGCGCGGCTTTTGCGGCGGGAATGAACTGCCCCGGCAAAAAGCGCGTGGTGGAAATGGGGTTCCACAGCATGAACCCTGTCAGAATCATAATCAGGGTTCCCCACACCAACGACCAGTATTCGACCTTTTCATCGAAGGCATAGCGGCCCATGGCCGGCTGTTCCTCTCGCCGCCCCACAAGATACAAAACCAACGCCCAGAAGTCGCGCACATCCTGAAGCCCCGGCAGCATGGTCATGGAGGTGCGGCGCACGTAGACCTTGTAGCTGACAGACACAAGGTGATAGACCGTTTCTAACATTAAGGTCGTGGCGGCCACGCGGTGGATGATGCGGGTTGTTTCGATGCCGCCCAGCAGTCCAATCATGCCCTCGGCCCAGGGCTGGCCAATGAATTTCTGGGGCAACCCCGTGAGGGCAAGGATGATGAACGCCGCCAGCATCAGGATATGCTCGACGCGCTGGGAGAGAGAAAAACGCTGATACGTTGTCGTCGTGGCTGTCATGCTTTTTTCTCTCCCGTTGAGGGCCGGCGCCGCTTGTTCAGAAACCGGCGTCCAGTATCTCCGGCCACAAACACAATCATGCCGCCGATGACCGTGGGGATGACAATCTGATAGAACAGATTCACATAGTAGACCACTGGATATTTTTCGCGATCGGGTGTGTAGTGGCTTAGCCAGGCTTCCGAGAAATTGGCGCTGGCGTCAGGATGGCAGCTCTTGCACTTAGCGAGGAGGTTTGCGCGCACCTGCAATCCTTTTTGGGGATCGCTGGCTTTCTTGATATCATGGAACCCATGGCAGTCAATGCAAACCGGTTTATTAGTCACCTGGTCGGGCGCCTGCTTCTCGAACAGCGTTACCGTTGAACCATGGAAATCGGCCAGGTAGGTGTTCAGCACCTGGGTAGAGATGCCATATTTTGCCATCATCGCGGTATCCGTGTGACATTTGGCGCAGATCGTGGGCGAGTTCAAGCGAAAGGCCGCGGAGGTAGGATCGGCGATCTTGTGCACGCCGTGGCAGTCAATGCACGTCGGCACATCCGGATTCTGCGCATTCACCAACGCCTCACCATGGACGCTCTGCTTATACTGGTCATAGATCGCGCTGTGGCATCGCGCACAGGTTTGCGGAATTTCCAGATGGGCGCTTGGCAGCGTTTGCTTGGTCTGCGGGTCCAAAATGCGCTGCTGCGTGTGCGGATTGTGGCAGTCGGAGCAAACGGCTGCCTGGCGATTGCCAGCCCTCAATGCCTTTTGGTGCGTGCTGTCCATGGAGAGTTCATACTTGTCAGCATGGCATGTCTTGCACGACTCATAACTCGTAATCGCCACCTCGCGCAGGTCTTGCGCCTGCAAAGCCGGATGCGGATAGGTCGAGATGGTGGTGTGGCATTGGGTGCACAGCTGACCGGCGCTGCCATGAACTGAGCTTGCATAGCGATCGGGATTGATGCCCAGGTAGAGATCTTCGCCGCTGGGCAGCTTGATCGAAGAGGCTCTGACATGGCAGGCAAGACAAGTTTCATTGCTTACCATGACAGGGGTAACCACAGGGGTGGGCGTTGTTTCCTGCACAGACGCCGCCGCATGCACGGGCGCGATAGGCCCTGCCAATCCAGCGAGCCAAAGTATGGCGCCAATACACAGGCCGATACTCAACCAGCCAACGCCCCTTGACCAACGGTGCGCATCTACCATTAGATACTCCTCACCTCACGAGAGATATGAAATACCGAGCTGTCCAGGGCCAGTTCGATACGGATGCCGGTCTGCATTGATCAGCAGATATCGCTCATACACTTTGTATTGTCACAGCGAGCGCCAAGGGGTAAATTATCCTGATCGAACACCCCGATCAAAACAGGGCGAAAGACAAGGGCTGCCGACCGACAAGCGGCGAGAAAATTGCTCGGTCTACAGCATTGCGTAATAGGTCACGAACAGGGTGAATCATACATCAAATTCGGTTTGAGCGCAAGGTTTTACACTTTGCTTGACCGGCTCTATAATGGGCTAACAGCGCGCCAACCGCTGCAGGTTTTCCACACAATCATCAAGCATGACAACTATCACATCAGTCATTCAGCGCCTCGCCTGGCTTGCCGTCTTGGGCCTGGCGATCAGCCTGCCTTTTGAATTGGTGCAGCCCTGGGTGCATATCGGTCCCCTCGTGTTCACCAACCTGGAGCTCGCGGCCGGCCTCACCATGCTGCTCTGGCTATGCCGTTGCGTTCTGCTGCGCCGCGTCCCACGTTGGCCGCCCTGGTTGTGGCGACCGCTCCTCGCGTGGGCGTTGGTTCTCATGGCGTCAGCCCTGCTGGCGCCGGCCGAACGGGCCGCCGCGCTCAAGTTCTCGCTGCGCAGTCTGGCGGGAGTCGCCAGCGGGCTGATGGCGTACGATCTGCTCCTGAATTCAGGCGCCACGCGCTTCGCGGCGCGTATGCGATCGCTCGCCTGGGCCTTTGCGCTCGGCGCCGTGGGCGCGGCGATCTTGGGCTGCGCGGAGGTTTTTTGGCCCACGCTGACCGTCCCGTGGCTGACCGCATTCAAGCTGCAGACCACGCGCGTGGCTGGCGCCATCCGCGCGAGCGGCTCATTTGCCTACGCCAATATCGCCGCGCAGGCGTGGGAAGCAGCCCTGGTGCTGCTCATCGCCCTGTGGGCGACGACACGGCCGCGCGGCCGCCAGGCTCTCATCGCCCTAGCCATCGTGACCATCAGCGGTGCATTGGTTCTGACAGCCAGCCGCGGCGGTTTGATCGCCATTCTGGCAACGATCGGCCTGCTCTTGATCGCCAGTTGGTGGATTCAGCGCCGCATGCGCCAACGCCCGCCTGACATGCCTCGGCCAAGGCCTTCGTCGTTGCCCCGCGCCGCTGGCGCCGCTTTCATGATCGTCTTGCTGTTGGCGGGCATCCAGCTCGCGCTCAGCCCGGTGCAGCAGGCGCGCCTGCAGCGTGAAGTGGAAACCGGCGTGATGCAGGCCGAGTACGCCGCGCCAGCCCGCCTTACCCTGGTCGCCGGTCAACGCACGCAGACGCTGGTGCGCATTACGAATCAAGGGCGGCTGCCCTGGCTCGCCAGCGGCGCAGAGCCCATCTTGCTCAGCTACCATTGGCTGGACGCGGCCCAAGAGACAATCCTCTGGTTCGAGGGCGACCGCACGGTTCTGCCCGGCGACGTGTCTCCCGGCGCATCTACTTTGGTGTCAGCCTATGTCTTGGCGCCTGCGCAGCCTGGGCGCTATGTCCTGGCCTGGGACTTGCTGCAAAATCATGTCGCCTGGTTTTCCACACGCGGAGTCGCCCTGGGGCATACCGCCGTGGAGGTCATTGCAGGCGATGGACCGCTGCCCGTGCAGCCGCTGCCGCCCCCTCTGCCCGCCAGCGCGCTGACGTCAGCCCAGAATCGCGGCCAGGTGGCGCGTACGACGTTGTGGAAGGCCGCCTGGCGGCTGTGGCGTGAACATCCCTGGCTCGGTGTCGGCCCGGACAATTTCCGTTTTCTGTGGGGCGACGCCCTGGGCCTGGTGGATTGGCGCCCAGTGGGGCAGCCGCCCGCGCTGCACAGCAACAGCCTCTACGTGGAAATCCTGGCGACATTGGGCCTCGCGGGCGCGATCGCTTTTGCCTGGCTGCTTGTTGGCCTGGCGCGGCGCGTGTTCAAGGTGCTGCAGCGCCTGCCAGCCTCGACAGCCATTCGTGACGTCGCGACTTTTGCCGAACACGATCTAACGTGGCTGCTCTGTCTCTCCGCGACGGTGATGGTTTTTCTCGTGCACGGGATCTTCGACTATTTCCTGGAGTTCACCCCTACCTACCTCCTGTGGTGGATGGCAATTGGCAGCCTGGCAGCCTGTATCACAGAGATCGAGGAACGGCAACCTGATGCATATCGGCTATGACGTCACCACCCTGGAAGGTCAGATGACCGGCGTTGGCTACTATTCGACGCATCTTCTGGCCCATCTTGTGCAACGTACGGACCCCTGGCATTATGAGTTGCTGAGCAATCGCCAGCCATCGCATTTGTGGCCGGCGCTCCACGGCGCTGTCGCGCGTACCCGTGGCCCGCGCGGCCCTTTCATGCCGCTGCGCCCCCTATGGCTGCAGATGGTCCTGCCGTTCTCCTTACGCCGCCTCAATCTCGACCTTTGCCATTTCACCAATTCTCTCCTGCCGCTAGCGGCTCACGGCCGTTTGATCGTCACCATTCATGACATGTCGCTCTTTCTGTGGCCGCACTACCACCGGCCGCGCAGCTTGCTCCTGGCGCGCCCCTTGATTCGGCCATCCGCGCGCCGGGCGCAAGCCATCATCACCGTCAGCGCCAGCGCCAAAGCGGACATCCTGCGCGTGTTAGGCGTGCCGGCCGCTTCAGTGCATGTCGTCTATGAAGCCGCGGCGCCGCCGTTTCGTCAACTGCACGACGCCGGGGCGCTGGCATCTGCACGTGCGCGCTATGCGCTGTCCGATACTTTCGTGCTGTACGCAGGCACGGTAGAGCCGCGTAAGAACCTGGTGCGTCTGGTTGAGGCGCTGGCGGCGGTGCACCGCCGCGGCTTGCGCGTCCCCCTGGTGATTGCGGGTCAATGGGGGCCGCTGCCCTACCATGCCTTGAAAACGGCCATTGAACGCTTGGGAATGCAGCAAGCGGTGCGCTTTATGGGTTATGTGCCTACCGCTGACCTGGCCGCGCTCCTCAACCTGGCGACCGTTTTTGTGTTCCCATCCCTCTATGAAGGCTTCGGCTTGCCCATTGTCGAGGCCATGGCGTGCGGCGCGCCCGTGCTGACTTCTAACTGCTCCGCGCCCGCCGAAATTGCCGGCGCCGCCGCCACCCTGGCCAACCCGCTGGACAGCCAGGCGCTGGCGGAGGGGCTATACACCCTGCTGACTGATGCCGATCTGCGCGCGTCGCAGAGGCAGCGCGGCCTCGCGCGCGCGGCTGAATTCTCCTGGCCGCGCGCAGCGGCGGAGACCGCCGCCCTCTACCGCCAGGTAATGACCGCATGAGTATCGAGGCGTCATCAACCCCTGTTCTGCCAACGCCGGCCGCGCCCGTGAGCCAGGTCGCGGCCGGTTTGGCCCCTGCGCGGCTCATCGTCGCCGCCGACGCTCTGCTGACGCTCTTTTTGACGCTGACCTTTCTCGCCCCGGCCTGGCGCCAGGGGCCATTCACCTGGTGGCCGATCGTCGTCGCCAACCTGGCCGGGCGGCCCGCGCAGGTGGGCGTCCTGGCATTCTTGCCAGTACTGGCGGTATGGCTGCGCGTGGCCGCGTGCATCAAGCGCGCGGCAAGCCGCGATCAATCCGGCGGCCTGGCCTGGCGCGATGCCTGGCCGGTGCTGCTGCCGGTCGTTGGCCTCGGCGCGGTGACGCTGCTGCGCCTGCGTCCAGCCGCAGCACCCGGTGTTGCCTTGATCATCGCGATCGGCATTGGCTTCTTCTGGCTGCTGACGTTCTGGCTGGCCCCCGCACGGCCCGCGCATGTGATGCGCTGGCTCTCGCTGCTGTTTGCCTTCATCGTTCTGATTCAAGGCGCTGTCGGCGTCGTGCAGTTTGTGCGCCAGGATTCAGCCCATCTCGCTTTCTTGGGCGAGATGGCGCTCGATCCACGCGTCGAATCCACCAGCGTGGTGGGGCCGGAGGGCCAACATCACTTGCGCGCCTATGGCCTCACTGCGCACCCCAATGTCCTGGGCGGTCTGCTCAGCATTGGACTGTTGTGGATCATGGCCGGATGGCTGGCCGGCGCGCCCTGGCCGCGCGTATCCCCAACGGTCAGCAGCGTGGCCTGGCTGGTTGTGGGCGCCGTCGGATTGATGGGGCTACTGGTTAGCTTTTCACGCGCGGCCTGGCTCAGTTTTGTGATCGGCGCGGCCTGGTTCTGCTGGCGACGGCGCGAAGCCTGGCATCGCAGCCGCTGGCTGCTGTTGGGGATGCTGATTGCCGTGCTCTTCTTCGCATGGCGCCAGCCCCACCTGGTCTGGGCGCGTTTTTTCGATCTGGCCAGTCCGCTCGAAGCCCGTTCCATCAGCGAGCGGATGAGCGGGCTGATCGTGGCGGCTGGTCTGATTCGTGAGCACTGGTTGTGGGGTGTGGGCAGTGGGTTATATGCGGCGACGCAGGCGCCTGGCTCAGCCTCGCCTGTCGTCCACAGCGCGCCGCTGTTGGCCGCCGCCGAACTGGGCGTAGGCGGCGGGCTGCTATGGCTGTGGCTCAACGGGGCGTGGTTGATTGGCCTCTGGCGGTCGCCCCCAACCCAGGATCCCTGGGCGTCGCGGTTGTTCGATGTAACCGCTGCCTGCTGGTTGGCGCTGTTCGTGTGCGGCCTGTTCGACAACTACCCCTGGCTAACCAGTTCATGGCGTGCGGCGCTGCTGCTCGGCATTTTGGCCGGCGCGTTGGCTGCCAGTCAACGCCGCGCAACGCCCCGTTAGCGGAGCGGGCTGCAGTCGGCAGCCAAGCGAAAGCCGATGTTACTGGCGCGCGACCCCGGAAGATAACGGCCGCGTTTGGTGGCCCGGCTCTCCTGCCAGCGGTCAAACCAGGAGCCGCCGCGCATGACGCGGGCAAAACGACCCTGGGGGTTTTCGCGCCCGTCTGTGGCCACGTAGGGATAGTGATATTCCAGGCTCTGCCAGGCGCGTCCCCAGCGGCTCACGGTCCATTCCCACACATTGCCAGCCATGTCGAGAAGGCCATCGGACGTCGCGCCCTGCGGCAAGGCCATCACGGCGTTGGTTGCGCCCAGGCTGCTGTCTGCGACATTGGCGCGCTGCACGTCGAATTGATTTCCCCAGGGCCATAACCGCTCATCCGCGCCGCGCGCCGCTTTTTCCCATTCCGCTTCACTGGGCAAGCGCCAGGGTTGACCGGTTTCCGCGGCCAACCACGCCGCAAAAGCCATGGCCTCGTACCAGGTGACGCCGACGACCGGCTGCTCAGGCCGGCCAAACTGGGGATGGCCCCAGAAAGCGGGCGCACGGACCTGCTTCTGCTGAATCCATTGCCAGCCATCGGGCAGCCAATAGTCCTCCTGACGGTAGCCATCAGCCGCCAAAAAGGGTAAAAAATCCTGGTTGGTCACCGGCGTGCGCCCCAGGCAGAATGTCTCCACATGCACGACATGCGCAGGGCGCTCTTCGCGTGCGCCCTGATTCCACCCCATCACAAAAGGCCCGCCAGCGATGCGGATTGTTTCCAGCTCCATCACACGCGCGGTCTCCAGTTCAAACTTCTTGCCCGCAAGTCATCGCTCAGCGTTTCCAGTCGAACATGCGCTCAGCGGCAAAATCGTAACGGAACGCGATCTGACCGAACACGGCCGGCAGGAAGAGGCGCGGGTTTGCCCCGTCCGCTCCCATGACGTACACCTGCCAGGAACCGGCGCGATCGCTCAAGAAGATCACCTGGCGGCCATCAGGCGACCAGGCCGGCGCCACGTTGTTAGGCGCGCGGGCGGCCAGCGGATCGTTGGACGTCAGGCGTGCAACGATGTGACCGTCGCGATCCAGCACAAAAATGTCGCGGTGATCGTGCAGGCGCACCTGCACCAGCAACCGCTGACCGTCAGGGCTCCAGGCTGGAGATTCCTGGAATGCGCTGGTTGTCAGTACATCTTCACGCGCGTCCACGCTGCTTGGCGCGGTTGATTTCAGGCCCTGCTTGCCCCGGTAAACGATGCGCAGGCCGCTTGGCTCCCAGGTCGGAGACTGAACCGTTTGGCTGGGCGGCAAGTCGCGCAGGATTTTTTCATCCACACGCACCACGGCTAAGCCGTTGTAGTCTTCCGGCGGAATGTCAAAACAGAACCCGCCAATGCAGACCTGGCGCCCGGGAATGGTCTTGCGCCACCAAGAAAAAGCCACCTCACTGCTGTCAGGCGACCACGTCGGGGAGCGTGCGCCGTTGGCATGCACCACCAGGTATTCTTCGTTCGTCCGCAGATCGTAAATCCACACCCCGCGCGGCTCGTTCCAACGCGTAAAAGCGACACGCTGCCCATCGGGCGCCAGCGCCGGGTCAAAGCCGTCGGTCAAGCGGCGCAGGCCGCTG